>NZ_LKDX01000054.1:0-25222 GCF_001401795.1 Pseudoalteromonas sp. P1-26
GCAATTCGCCATTTAAGAATCGTTGGCAAAGGAATGTACTTTTGAATAATTTGTGCCATCTAATAAGAATCGCTTTATTATTTAGACGCCTAGCTTTTGCTATATCAATGTGAAGAACCAGATGAGTGTGATTACTCATTACAGCGTAGGCGCAAATATCAATACAAAATATTCGCCCGAGTTGAAGTAGTTTCTTTTCAACCCAATCGCGCCGGTGTTCATACGAACGACCCGTTAGTGGATCTTTTCCGCACAAATAAGCGCGACGAACGCAGCGTGAAATACAATGGTAATAAGGCGTGTTTGAAACGCTAATCAAGTTTTTACGTGGGGTTGCCATGCTCTTCTCCTCCATGAGTTGAACAATTTAA
Source organism: Pseudoalteromonas sp. P1-26 (assembly GCF_001401795.1). Taxonomy (NCBI): domain Bacteria; kingdom Pseudomonadati; phylum Pseudomonadota; class Gammaproteobacteria; order Alteromonadales; family Pseudoalteromonadaceae; genus Pseudoalteromonas; species Pseudoalteromonas sp. P1-26. Next base: position 372 of record NZ_LKDX01000054.1, read on the forward strand.
GTTTAGTCATAATTTTGAGAAGTGAGAAATATTAATTTGGGTGTCTTCTTAAATTTATTCTTTAGATATGAAGCTCGGTTAACTCCTTAAATAAATATGGGCGTCTTAATTTAATATTTAATATGGGTGTCTTAATATCTTTTCATAATTTGGGTGTCTTAATAAATTAAAAAGCTCAGCGGTGCTGAGCTTAGTTGAAATTTGGGTGTATTTTTGCACGTAAATGGTTACGAGAAGGCTTTTTCGCTTAGGAGTTCTTGCATTTGTTCGCGCATTTTAAATTTTTGAAGTTTGCCTGTTACTGTCATTGGGTATTCTTCAACAAAGCGGATGTGCTTTGGTACTTTGAAGTAGGCTAGTTTATCTTTTAAGAAATCACGAATGGCATTTTCATCAAGCACTGCATCATCTTTTGGTTGGATCCAGGCACATACTTCTTCGCCGTATTTTTCATCACTAATACCAAATATGGCTGCATCTTGAATACCAGGGTAGGTGTAGAGAACTTCTTCTATTTCTCTTGGGTAGATGTTTTCACCACCACGGATGATCATGTCTTTTATTCGACCAACGATAGCAACAAAGCCATCTTCGTCCATCACACCTAAGTCACCAGAGTGTAACCAACCGTCTTGATCAATTGCTGCTTTCGTTTTCTCTTCATCATTCCAATAGCAGCGCATAATTCCAGCACCACGACTACATACTTCACCCGGTATGCCAACTTTTTGAATATCACCCAGCTCGTCGATAATCTTCACTTCAGTATGGGCTAATGCACGGCCCACTGTGGTAACTTGTTTTTCGAGTGGTGAGTCGGTTTCGGTCACGTTATTTATCGGGCTACATTCTGTTTGGCCATAACCAATTACAACTTCTTTCATATGCATTAATGAGTGAACTTTACGCATAACTTGCTCAGGGCAGGTTGAGCCGGCCATTACGCCTGTTCGTAGGCTAGATAAGTCATAGTTTGCAAAATCTTTAAGCTCTAACTCGGCGATAAACATAGTTGGAACACCATGTAGGCCTGTACAGCGTTCCTTTTCAACAACTTCTAGGGTTGTTTTAGGGTCGAATGAATCACCCGGAAAAACTGCGGTGGCGCCTTTACTTATACATACTAAATTGCCAAGCACCATACCAAAGCAGTGATATAGCGGTACAGGAATACAGAGTTTATCCTCATGTGTCAGCTTCATCGCTTGTGCCATCAAAAATCCGTTATTGAGGATGTTTTTATGCGATAAGGTCGCTCCTTTTGGATTACCCGTAGTACCAGAAGTAAATTGAATATTGATATCTTGGTCACAATGTAAAGTAGCAGCAATTGCATCAAGTTCGAGTTTATGGGCATCTGTAGCGCGCTGCATGATATCGCTAAAGCTAAACATGCCAGCAGCAGGCTCAGCTCCAATACGAATTATATTTTTTAGGTGTGGCAGGGCGTTTAAATTTAATTTACCTGCTTGTGAATCTTTTAGTTCCGGTGCGAGCTCATTGAGCATGCTTATATAATTACTGGCTTTAAATTCACTCGCTGTTATAAGTGTTGAACACTCAACACTATTGAGTGCGTATTTTAATTCGCTTGGTCGATATGCAGGGTTAATGCATACCATGATTGCACCAATTTTAGCTGTAGCAAATTGAGTTAAACACCATTCGATATTATTGGGTGACCAAATACCAACCCGATCGCCAGGTTTTACGCCAAGTGATAATAACCCCATTGCTAACTGGTTAATCTGCTGCTGGTATTGTCTATAGGTTAATCGGATCTGTTGATGATGAACCACAATTGCGGGGTGATCAGGGTGATTGTCGACAATATCGTCAAGATACTGTCCAATTGTTTGTTCTATCAATGGAATGTCTGTACGGCCTTTATAATAGCTTTGAGTGAGTGGAAGCGCATTGATGTGTGTGTTCTTTGTCTGCATTGTATTCTCCGTGTCCGGTTAATTTGTTGTCATGGACTTGATGCAAAAGAATTGAAACTATCATTTAAGATGATTTCAAAACATGCGTACCTGATTAACTAAACATAGATTGTCGACAAAGAAAAGCTTTATAAGACTAATGTACAGAGTGTAATTTTAATAAAACAGAATAAAGAGTGGTTTTTGGGGTGTAAAAAAACGTGCCGTAGCACGTTTTTTGGTAATAAGTATCTACTAAGCTTTTGGCTCATCTTGCTTATAAGTTTTACGCATAATGTACACGTAAGCACTAATGAATGCGTTTTCTTGGAATTTTTTCAGGCCTGTGTCTTCAAAATCAATAGGCACTGGGTTGCGCTTAAGCTGCTCTTTGATTTCAGTTGCAGATAAAACTTGCACATCTAAGCGCTCTATTAACTGAATAGCCGTTTCCATTTTGAAACCTTTCGCACTACCAGCGAATTTACCTTTTGCTTGGCGCTCTTTGATTGCTACAGAGTCAATTTGGTAATCTTCCATTAACTTTTTGAAATCAAATTGGAATTTACGCATTACTTCTGTGTCATTACCGTTACCTAAGGTAAAACGTGTTTGTCTGACATCACGGATATCAAATACGTCATTGTCTTTGGTTAAAATACACAGTAGTACGTCGCTACCTGTAATTTCTACACCGCATGTTCTCATGGTCATTCTCTAAATAACTTAATTTGCGCAATTATAGCAAGTAACGTTATGAAAAACAGTTGCTTTAAAAATGAATTTTTATAGCGATAACACTATGGTCACTTACACTAATGTCTTCGGTCAGTTGTGTAGGGGAAATATGCTTGTCATAACTTTCATAGTCGAGCGCTTTCACCTTTGAAACTTGGCAATCGGGATTAAAATGTGCAGAGGCAAGAATATAATCTAGTACATTACCTTTACCTTGGTAATAATGGCTAAAGGGTTTGTTTTTCTTATCATAAAACGAGCGGCTAAACTCATAGCTGTCGGTTAGGCCAACAACGGGTTCGTTATGTTCTATGCAGGGTTCACAACGTGTAGGATGAAACCCTTGTGTCATAAACGATAAAGTAGGGCTAGTAAGTACATCGTTAAAGTCACCCATAACGAGCGTTGCACATTGCTTTTCGCGTTGGGTTTTTAGCGCATCATAATAAACAATAGATGCTTCCAATGAACGCGATATTTGAGACTGCATGGTACCCACAGTTTGGTGTAACAACTGCAGCAACGGATCTTCAAGGTTATGAATATTAAGAATATGCGCCATTGATTGCACACGTTGTGACTTAAAGTGAACAACATAAAAGCAGACTTCACCAAAATCAGGTAAATCAATCATACATTTTATCGGGGTGCGGTTAAATTTGAACTCATTTTGATTGTTTAAGTACTCAAGTAATTCAGGGCATGGTGTCAATGCATCGGCTGATTTAAACGGGTATTTACTGGCAATGGCAACCACAGGATTGAATAACACTTGCGGATAAAGGCTATCATGGGACGGGCTATCGACCGTTTTAAAATAATCATATCCCGCTTCTTTGCATTGCACTTCTAGAGCATGCTGACTAAACACTTCTTGAAACGCCACCACATCAGGGTTTGCTTCATTTAAGAAATTAGCTACAAACGATTGTTTTTGCTGCCATTGCGTATTGTTATAGCGTTCATGTAATTGGTAAAACGAATAGGGTGGCGCGGTATAATTTAATAAGTTAAACGTTGCAAATTTGAACGTACGCGTGTTTGGCATCTTCATCACCCTAAAAGTACTGACTCACTAAGTATGAAATGACTTAACTAATTGTCAATTTACTCTTCTAACTACTTGTATTTAAGAACGTGAGCGGCGACAATGGTCGCTTGTATTTGCGAAGACTCAGTAAATACAAGCTTAAATAGCAATGCTTATTCGTAAAAGCGTTGCAGAGTTACATAAAATTTTTTAAAAATATTACATGTGATGCATTGTAGGCATCACCACTGTATTAAGGATTTATAATGCCAGTTATTACCCTCCCTGACGGCAGTCAGCGTAGTTTTGAAAACCCAGTAAGCACATATGACGTAGCAAGCGATATCGGTCCAGGTCTTGCCAAAGCAACAATTGCAGGCCGTGTTAATGGTACCCGTGTTGATGCATGTGATTTAATCACCGAAGATGCGCGTTTAGAAATTATCACAGCAAAAGATGATGATGGTTTAGAGATTATCCGTCACTCATGTGCGCACCTTATTGGTCATGCGGTTAAGCAGCTTTTCCCTGAAGCAAAAATGGCAATCGGTCCGACCATCGATAACGGATTCTATTACGATATCGATATGGAACACTCTTTAAGCCAAGATGATTTAGATGCTATCGAAAAGCGTATGCTTGAGCTTGCTAAAACAAACTACGACGTTGTTAAAAAGACCGTAAGCTGGCAAGAAGCACGCGATACTTTTGAAGCGCGTGGTGAAACCTATAAAATGGAAATTCTAGACGAGAACATCGCGAAAGATGATCGTCCAGGCTTATACCATCACGAAGAATACATCGACATGTGTCGTGGTCCACACGTTCCAAACATGAAATTCTGTCAACATTTCAAAATCATGAAAGTGGCAGGTGCTTATTGGCGCGGTGATTCTGAAAACAAGATGCTGCAACGTATCTACGGCACTGCATGGGCAGATAAAAAGCAACTTAAAGCGTATTTAAAACGTTTAGAAGAAGCTGAAAAACGTGATCACCGTCGTATTGGTAAAGCGCTTGATTTATGGCACTGGCAAGAAGAAGCACCAGGCATGGTGTTTTGGCACAACGATGGTTGGAGCATTTACCGTGAACTAGAAGACTTCGTTCGTGAAAAACTACGTGAGTACGATTACGAAGAAGTTAAAGGCCCATTAATGATGGACCGTGGTTTATGGGAAAAATCAGGTCACTGGGACAAATACGCAGATGCGATGTTCACAACTGAATCTGAAAAGCGTGAATACGCAATCAAACCAATGAACTGCCCGGGTCACGTACAAATCTTTAACCAAGGTTTAAAATCATACCGTGATCTTCCATTACGTATGGCAGAATTTGGTTGTTGTCACCGTAACGAACCATCAGGTGCATTACACGGCTTAATGCGTGTACGTGGCTTTACTCAAGATGATGCGCATATCTTCTGTACTGAAGAGCAAATCATGGATGAAGTGTCTGCATGTATCAAAATGGTTTACGACACATACGAAACGTTTGGCTTTGAGAAGATCGTTGTAAAACTATCTACTCGTCCAGAAAAACGTATCGGTGAAGACGAAATGTGGGATAAAGCTGAGCTTGCACTAGCTGATGCATTAAAAGCAAACGACATTGAGTTTGATTACCTACCAGGTGAAGGTGCATTCTACGGTCCTAAGATTGAGTTTACACTTTATGATTGTTTAGACCGTGCATGGCAATGTGGTACTGTACAGCTAGACTTTGCATTACCAGGTCGTTTAGGTGCAACTTATGTTGCTGAAAATAACGAACGTCGTACACCAGTTATGATCCACCGCGCAATTTTAGGTTCAATTGAGCGTTTCATCGGTATTTTAACTGAAGAATACGCTGGCTTGTTCCCAACGTGGCTTGCTCCTAAGCAAGTTGTGATCATGAACATCACGGACAAACAAGCAGATTATGTGCAAGAAATTGTACAAAAATTAAATAAACTTGGAATTAGAGCCGCTGCTGACTTGAGAAATGAGAAGATTGGCTTTAAAATCCGTGAACATACGTTAAAACGTATTCCATATTTACTTGTTGTTGGCGATAAAGAAGTTGAACAACAAGAAGTGGCAGTACGCACTCGCACAGGTGAAGACCTAGGCAAATTTAGTGTTGATGATTTCGTTGCTAAAGTAAGCGAAGAAATTAAAAATCGACAATAAATCATGAGCGTGTAGGGCAAAACAAACAGCCAACTACACGCTTTTTATTTTATATTCTTGGAGGATCGTACCATTAGAGGCGGCAAGAAAGGGCAACAAACAGCTCAAAAAAATCGTATCAACGAAGATATTACAGCTAAAGAAGTTCGTTTAATTGGCATCGACGGCGAGCAAGCTGGCATCGTGTCATTAAAAGAGGCGCAAGCTATCGCTGATGATGCGGGTGTAGATCTTGTAGAAATCAGTCCTAATGCTGAGCCACCTGTTTGTAAGGTTATGGACTACGGTAAGTTCATCTTTGAAAAAAGCAAAGAACTAAAAGAACAAAAGAAAAAGCAAAAGCAAATCCAGGTTAAAGAAATCAAATTCCGTCCAGGTACGGATGAAGGTGACTACCAGGTTAAGCTACGCAACTTACGCAAGTTCTTAGAAGCGGGTGATAAAGCTAAAATCACTATCCGTTTCCGTGGTCGTGAAATGGCTCACCAAGAAATTGGTATCGAATTATTAAACCGTGTTAAAACTGATTTGGAAGATGTTTCACAAGTTGAATCATTCCCAAATCGTGTTGAAGGTCGCCAGATGGTTATGATGATGGCACCTATTGCTAAAAAGCAATAAACAGGGTATATTACGCACCGATTTTATTTCAGGTCTGCAAGTAACAGTTTACTGTTCACCTGAAATAACCGGTTATAAGTAAGGTTGCACTGCTTTTGTAGTGAGCCTTCACCGGATTATGGCAGTAAGTTAGGCCTTAAAAGTAGAGCTATTTTTATATCTCTCGCCTGCTTGCTAATTTTTAAGCAATACATTTGGAGTTATTGCAATGGCTTACAAGCTAAAAACTCACAGAGGCGCGGCTAAGCGTTTCAAGAAAACTGCTTCTGGCGGTTTCAAGCGTAAACAAGCGCATCTTCGTCACATTCTGACTAAGAAAACTTCTAAGCGTAAATTACACTTACGTCCTAAGATGATGGTTCATAAGAATGACCATGGTCTAGTTTCACGTATGTTACCATTCGCTTAATAGGAGTCTTCAGAAATGGCAAGAGTTAAACGCGGTGTTATCGCACGTGCACGTCACAAAAAAGTTTTAAAGCAAGCTAAAGGTTACTACGGAGCACGTTCACGTGTTTACCGCGTAGCTTTCCAGGCAGTTACTAAAGCGGGTCAATACGCTTACCGTGACCGTCGTGCTAAGAAACGTACTTTCCGTCAACTTTGGATTGCACGTATCAATGCAGCAGCTCGTCAAAACGGTCTTTCATACAGCCGTTTTATCAATGGTCTTAAAAAGACTTCTGTAGAAATCGATCGTAAGATCCTTGCAGATATCGCTGTTTATGACCAAGTTGCATTCGCAGCGCTTGTTGCAAAAGCAAAAGAAGGCCTAGCGGCTTAATTTCGCTTTTCATAAAGTTTAAAAAGGAGCCTAGTGCTCCTTTTTTTGATCTTAATTAATATTCATAACTAACAACGATTTTGCATAGCGTATGTCGTTTGCTCCATTTTTTTGTTGAATCACCGCAGTTTACGCAATCCATTCAGATTAGTTGTTATAATTTCCCCAATATAGAATAAGTACCGCACTTGAGAGTGATATGTTTGCGAGTTTAGTGTTTTTATCTGCTGCAGTAACTTTAGACAGCCACTTACCCCCATTATTGCCATGGCAAGGCGATAGTGTGTCTTTAATGCAAGAAAAAGGACCTTTAACCACAGATTTCGAATTAAGCGAAGGCACTTTATCGCCTGATTATGCAGACACTATGGCGTTCGTAGAACGCCTTGTTGCCGCAAACCCAACACAATTCAAAGTAACGACTATTGCGACAAGCAGTGCAGGTCGTGCGGTTAAGATGTTAGTGGCGAATGAGCAAGGTTTGTTTGATGCCAAACAACTTGTTGCTGATACAAAACCAACCATCTTTATTCAAGCAGGCATTCACAGTGGTGAAATTGATGGCAAAGACGCCATGTTTATGTTGCTACGCGACATTGCAACAGGTAAACGCCGCGATATTCTTAGCAAAGTAAATATTCTGTTTATTCCTATTTTAAACGTTGATGGTCACGAGCGCAAAAGCCAATACAACCGTATTAATCAGCGTGGCCCAGTAGAAATGGGCTTTCGAACGAATGGTCTAAATTTAAATTTAAATCGTGATTACACTAAGCTAGATACACCCGAAGTACGAGGTGTAATGCAGGTTATTAATCAATTTAAGCCAGATTTATACGTGGATGTCCATGTAACAGATGGCGCTGATTACCAATATGATGTTACCTACGGCTATAATCCGGTTTTTTCTAGTGAATCACCAAGTGTGTCACAAGCGTTAGATAATCTGTTTAAACCTGTTATTGATGCCAAACTCGAAAAAGCAGGGCATATTCCTGGTCCACTGGTTTTTGTAATGGACAAGCGCGAATTTAAAAAAGGTTTAGCTGGTTGGGTGGCAACACCACGTTTTTCAAATGGTTGGGGTGATTTACGTTCATTACCAACAATATTAGTTGAGAACCACTCTTTAAAACCTTATAAGCAGCGCGTATTAGGTACTTATGTATTTATTGATGGTGCCATTGACGCTTTAGCTGCAAATGATAAAGCCCTTAATGAAGCGGTTCAAAAAGAGCTCGATTTCAAACCTACGCAATTAGTTGTTGAACGTGGTTATGCAAAAGAGCCAGATACTATTGAATTTAAAGGTATCGCTTATTCAAGAACTGAAAGTGCATTGTCAGGGCAAGCTGAAGTTAAATATTTAGGTGAAGTTAAAAACTATGACGCTTTGCCTATTTACTGGCAGAAAGAGGTTAAAAAGACCGTTAACGTTCCTGCAGCGTTTTATATTCCACCAGCGTACAGCCAATTGGTAAGTAAGCTTAAATTACACGGCGTAGAGGTAACGACAGTGAATGGTTTTGCTTCTGAGCCATTAACGCAAGCAAGCGTTGCTGATTACTCATTTGCAAAAGCACCTTTTGAAGGACGTTTTCGTGTAGAGGCGACATTTGATTACAACACCGTAGAAAATGTCGATATGACCGGCTGGTACAAAGTCTCAACTGAGCAGCCATACTCAGAACTGGCTACACACTTACTACACCCAGAAGCGCCAGATTCATTCTTTGCTTGGGGCGAGTTTAATACTATTTTTCAGCGCACTGAATACGTTGAGAATTACGCTTTAATGCCTTATGCACGACAAATGCTTAAAGAAAAACCTGCATTGGCTTTAGAGTTCGATAAAAAAATTCGTGAAGATAAAAACTTTGCAAAAGATGCTGATGCGCGCTTGCATTGGCTCTATGAGCGTACACCGTTTTATGATCAAGGCTATTTAAAATACCCAATTTTAATGGCGTTTGAGCAGTTACAAAAAGGACAATAACATGAAAGTGAAAGCTGTTCCTGTTACTGGCTTTGCGCAAAATTGCCGCATTATTATTTGTGAGCAAACGAATAAAGCGGCATTGGTTGACCCTGGTGGCGATGCAGATAAACTTCAAACAGAACTTGCTGCTTTAAATTGCCAATTAGAGGTAATTTATTTAACACATGGCCACTTAGACCATGTGGGCGCAGCAAAGCAACTCGCAGAGCATTTTAGCGTTGATATCATTGGCCCACATTTAGATGATAAATTTTGGTTTGATGCCTTGCCAATGCAAGCGCAAATGTTTGGTTTTTCACCAATTACACCATTTTATCCAACAAAGTGGCTAAATCATGGCGATACAATCACAGTGGGTGAACTTGAATTATCTGTACGCCATTGCCCAGGGCATACTCCTGGTCATGTTGTTTTTTACCACCAAGGTTCAGAACAGGTGATAGTGGGTGACGTGATTTTTCAAGGCTCTGTTGGTCGTACTGACTTTCCAAAAGGGGATAGTGCGCAATTACTCGAATCAATTAAGTCTGAGATTTTATCATTCTCTGATGAAGTTGCTATTTTGCCAGGCCACGGTCCGAATACCACCGTAGGGCATGAGCGAAAAACAAATCCATTTATTAGCGGACGTTTTGGTTAATGCCAACGCGTAACATCAGTTAAGTAGTTTGTAAGTGGAACGGTATAAAATTGCAATTTTTTTGCATAAATAGTAGAAAATAGGCAGACTGATTTTTAAATCAGTTATATAATTTAACCAGTATTTTTACAGAAAAAGAAATAAAATGTCTCTGAACCAAGTAGATCGCCAAATTTTGGCATTATTACAGCAGGATGCTAGCTTATCTACGGCAGAAATTGCCGATAAAGTTGGTTTATCTCAATCTCCATGTTGGCGTCGTATTGCTAAGCTTGAGCAAGATGGCTATATCAAAGGTAAAGTTGCTTTGCTTGATGAGAAAAAGCTTGGCTTTGATATGTTGGTCTATGCCCATGTTCGTCTTTCTAACCACGGTAGAACGAACCTAGCTGAGTTTGAGCGTTTAATTATGAGCTATGATGAAGTAACCGAGTGTTACAGCATGGCGGGTACCATGGACTTCATGCTTCGAATTATTTCTAAAGGTATTGAAGGTTATGAGCAGTTTGTTCGTGATAACCTACTAAACCTTGAGTTTGTTCAAGAAGTTCACTCAAACGTGACCATGACATGCGTTAAGCGTAGTACGTCTTTACCTCTTTAATCTTTTTCTACTACGTTTTATTTTTTCGAAAACGGTTAGTGCTTTAGGTACTAGCCGTTTTGTTGTTAATAATTGTTAACTTTTGCGGATTTTGCTAAAATTCTGCGCCTTGCCGAAATGCATTCACTATAAAGAGGATCTTAATGTTTAACTTACTCAGCAAAGCGCCAAGCTCTGCTAAAAACGATATTCTATCAGGCTTGACCGTTGCGTTGGCATTGGTACCAGAAGCGGTTGCGTTTGCTTTTGTTGCTAATGTTGAGCCTTTGGTTGGTTTATATGCCGCATTTATTGTTGGCTTAATTACGGCTATTTTTGGTGGTCGTCCAGGTATGATTTCTGGTGCTACCGGTGCACTAGCCGTTGTAATGGTAAGTTTAGTTTTAGATCATGGTGTAGAGTATTTATTTGCTACCGTGTTATTGATGGGGATACTGCAGGTACTCGCAGGTATCTTCAAGCTCGGCAAGTTTATTCGCATGGTTCCGCACCCAGTAATGCTGGGCTTTGTAAATGGTCTTGCGATTGTTATTTTCTTAGCTCAACTGGGTCAATTTAAAGTACCAGACGGTATGGGCGGTCAACAGTGGATGGAAGGGCAAGCACTTTATATTATGCTTGGCTTAGTAGCGTTAACTATGGCTATTATTCATTTCTTACCTAAGCTAACCACTGCAGTACCTTCATCGTTAGCTGCCATTGTAACTGTAACAGCGATTGTGATTGGTTTTGATTTAGAAGCGCGCACTGTACTTGATTTCTTAAAAGGAATGACAGGCAATGAGCAAGCAACCATTGCCGGTGGCTTGCCTGAGTTCCATATTCCTATGGTGCCATTTAATCTTGAAACATTAAAAATTATCTTCCCTTATGCCTTAGTTTTAGCGGCGATTGGTTTAATTGAATCGTTATTAACACTGACCCTAATTGACGAAATTACTGAAACCCGTGGTCACAGTAATAAAGAGTGTATTGGTCAAGGCGCTGCAAATATTACCTGTGGTTTCTTTGGTGCAATGGGTGGTTGTGCGATGATTGGTCAATCAATGATCAATATTAACTCGGGCGGTCGCTCACGATTATCTGGTATTAGTGCAGCAATAATACTGCTAGCATTCATTATTTTTGCAGCCAGCCTCATTGAGATGATCCCATTAGCTGCCTTAGTTGGCGTTATGTTCATGGTTGTACTTGGTACCTTCGAGTGGGCAAGCTTCAAGATGATGAAGCGTGTACCTAAGTCTGATGCTTTTGTTATTGTGCTTGTTTCAGGTGTAACCGTAGCAACAGACCTTGCGATCGCGGTATGTGTGGGTGTGATTGTTTCGGCTTTAGTTTTTGCTTGGCAGCATGCGAAACACATTTACACAAGCAATTACATCGATGAGCAAGGCTCTAAAGTGTATGAGCTTCATGGTCCTTTATTCTTTGGTTCGGTTAAGAACTTTGCCGAGTTATTTGATGTTAAAAATGACCCAGAAGACGTGATCATTGAATTCAAACATAGCCGTGTTGCTGATCACAGTGCGATTGAAGCGATTGACAGTCTTGCAGACAAATACGCAAAAGTGGGTAAGAAACTGCATTTACGTCATTTAAGCCCTGATTGTATTCAACTATTACACAATGCGCGTGATTTAGTTGAAGTGAATGTGATTGAAGATCCAAATTATAAAGTGGCTTCAGATAAACTAGCTTAAAAATAAAGCAGAGAAAAAGCGAAGGCTGTTGTGGCCTTCGCTTTTTTAATGTCTGAAGAATGCGGTAAGGCTATAAAAAATTAAGATAGGCGGCAGTGCTTTGCTCTCGTGACTATCGGTATAATAAAAATAATTATGAAAGGTAATCTGATATTTTGAATTGGCAATCATTAGTTGATAATCGACAACGCTTTTTCTGGGTTTTGCAAATTGCAGGCTGGATAGGTTATGCGTTAGTTAATTATATCGGCTCAAAAGTCTTTGAAATGCGTGATATTTACGTATTTGTTATTGTATTAAACGCTTATGCAGGCTGTTTAATGACAGTACCTTTACGTTATATGTATCGTAAAGTTTGGAATGCCTCACCTTGGGTATTAATGCTTGTCGTTTTTGGTGCTTCCTATGTCACAGGCACATTATGGGCCGTTGTACAAAAATTCAATTTATGGGAAATCTACCGTCACGGTTACCGACCAAATGAATGGTTTTATTACTTTCAACAAGGGTTAGATTCGGTTTACATCATTCTTTGTTGGAGTGGTCTGTATTTTGGTATTAAGTATTACCAGCTATTACAAAGTGAGCGTCAAAAGGCCCTAAAAGCAACCACTATGGCTCACGAAGCTCAGCTGAAAATGCTGCGCTATCAACTTAATCCGCACTTTTTATTTAATACCTTAAATGCAATATCAACCTTAATTTTGGTAAAAGAGAACAAAGATGCAAATTTAATGGTGTCAAAATTGAGTGACTTCTTACGATACACACTCAATACCGACCCAATAAAAAAGGTGCCATTAGAGCAAGAAATTCATGCCCTCATGCTGTACTTAGAAATTGAAAAAGTACGCTTTGATGAACGTTTACAAGTTAATGTAGATGTAAGCGAGCAGGCAAAAGAAGCCTTGGTACCAAGCTTGATCCTCCAACCGATTATCGAAAACTCGATAAAGTATGCGATAGCGCAACTAAATGAAGGTGGTGTGATTGATATTAAAGCACAAGTTTTTGCAAATGAACTATTATTGGAAGTAGGCGATAATGGTCCTGGCACTGAGCTTAAAAATGGCCAACTGGTTAATTCTCAAGGCGTTGGCATAGCTAATACACAGGACCGCTTAAAAACACTTTATGAGAACAACTACTCGTTTGTTCTCTCTGACAATACGCCAAGTGGATTAAAAGTTAATCTGCGCGTTCCGTTTGAAAGGGCTGTTAAGAAATGAGCAAAATTAGAACTTTGATCGTTGATGATGAACCGCTAGCAAGAAAAGGCTTAGCAGTTCGACTTTCTGAGTTTGACGATTTAGAAGTCATTCGTTTATGTAGCAATGGTCAAGAGGCAATTGATGAATGCTTATCAGGCAATATTCAATTGGTTTTCTTAGATATTCAAATGCCAAATATGAACGGTTTTGAAGTTGCAAGAGCACTTAGTGAGAGCGTAAATCCATTACCCGCTATTGTGTTTGTAACGGCTTTTGACCAGTTTGCAGTTAAAGCATTCGAGATTCATGCGTTGGATTATATTCTTAAACCAGTCGATGACAACAGACTAAAACAGGCGGTAGAAAAAGTGCATACCTATTTAAAAACGCAACAAGATAACGCCCATAAGAAAAAACTAGCGAGCTTTGTTGCAGGTATTACAGGCAATAATTGCGAAGAAATTTTAAAGAAGTTAGCAACGGGCGATAGTCTTGCTGACCGTCGTTATCCAGAATCATTAGCTGTAAAAGAGCAGGGCGAGATTGTTCGTGTGCCTGTTATTACAATTCAATGGGTTGATGCGGCTGGTGATTATATGTGCCTTCATTGCCAAGATGGGCAAACGCATATCCTTCGTAAAACAATGAAAGAGCTTGAACAAGAGCTTGATCCACAACTATTTGTGCGAGTTCATCGCAGTGCCATTGTGAATACTAAGCAAATTAGCAAACTTGTAACTCAAGTAAGCGGTGAGTATCTTTTAGTGCTTGATAACGGCCAAGAGCTAAAAGTAAGCCGTAGCTATCGCGATAAAGTGAAAGCAGCGCTCGCGAGCTAATAGCTATTCAAAATTTAATCAGTTAAAAACAAAAAAGGCGCAATTATTAATTGCGCCTTTTTTATTGAAAATTTGTGACAGATTAAACAGTTACAATCTTCATTGTGTTTGTTGCACCAATCGTTTCCATTGCATCACCGTGAGTTAAAATCACAGTATCACCAGCTACTAGTGAGCCTTGCTCAACAAGTGTGTTTAATGCATCACGTACCATGCTTTCATCTTCACACTTCGTTGAATCGAAAAATACAGGATAAACACCACGGTAAAGTGCTGTTTGGCCCAGTGTGCTTGGATGACGTGATAATGAATAAATTGGTAAACCAGAGCTGATGCGCGACATCAATTTAGCTGTACTACCTGATTCAGTCAGAGTCACAATAGCTTTAACAGAATCTAAGTGGTTAGCTGCATACATCGCAGATAATGCAATTGATTCAGCATTTGATGAAAAACGGCTGTCTAAACGATGCTTAGAAACGTGCGTTTCTTTTTGTGATTCAGCACCTAAACAAACGCGAGCCATAGTCGCTACTGTTTCTTCAGGGTAGTCACCAGCGGCTGTTTCAGCAGATAACATAACTGCATCAGTACCATCTAATACGGCGTTTGCTACGTCCATAACCTCTGCACGTGTTGGCATAGGGTTATCGATCATTGATTCCATCATTTGTGTTGCAGTAACAACTGTACGGTTAAGTGAACGAGCACGGCTAATGATAAGCTTTTGCTTACCAACTAGGGCTGCATCACCAATTTCAACACCTAAGTCACCACGAGCAACCATTACAGCGTCAGAAGCAAGTACGATATCGTCAATTGCTTCAACGTTTTCAACGGCTTCTGCACGTTCGATTTTCGCTAATAGTTGTGCGTTTGAGCCAGCGGCTTCTGCTAAAGAGCGAACATAACGCATGTCATCACCACTGCGTGGGAATGAAACAGCAATATAATCAACGCCAATCTCAGTGGCAGTAATTAAATCTTCTTTATCTTTATCAGTGAAAGCAGGGGCTGTTAAACCACCACCTAAACGGTTAATACCTTTATTGTTCGAAAGCACACCACCAACAGTAACAGTCGTGTGCACTAGGTCACCGTCAACGCTATCTACTGTTAATTGAATTAATCCGTCGTTTAATAACAGTAAGTCGCCTGTTTTAACGTCGTTAGGTAGCTCTTTATAGTCGATACCTACCGCATTAACGTCGCCTTGGCCTTTTTCCATTTTTGCGTCAAGGGTAAATTTTGCGCCAACTTCTAGGTTTACTTTACCGTCTTTAAACGTTGATACACGAATTTTAGGACCTTGTAAGTCTGCAAGGATAGCAACGTGTTTGCCTAAACGCTTAGCAATGCTGCGTACCGCTTCTGCGCGGTCTTTGTGATCTTGTGCTACGCCATGTGAGAAGTTCAAACGAACCACATTTGCACCTGCACGAATAATTTTTTCTAGGTTGTTATCGCGATCGGTTGCCGGTCCAAGGGTCGCAACAATTTTTGTGCGTCTTAGCATCAAATTCTCCTGTGCGCTCAAATATATTAAGCGAATTGATGGTTATCTATTAAAATGTCGTGCTATAAACCTTTAATATAGGCTTATACATAAGCACAATGTAGAACTCATAAGTAAAAAATGATTGTTTTTACTTATGAGAATCTGGCTCTTTGTATTAATTATAGAGTATACAAAGGGTGAATGACGTTATTATGACACCGGTGTCAGGTAGCGTCAATACACATACCTTTTTAAAGGGTATTATAAAAATCTGGTCCGATGCCTTGGTTATTTTGATATACTGAGGGCAACGTCGCTTCATGATTTCGATGATTTATCTCAAGTTGGCTGTCAAGCTCGCATTTTTGGGCTGCTTGGGTATAATGCGCGCGTAATTATTTTGATTAACTAACCAATAGTTGTTACCGAGGAGGACACTAAATGCAAGTTGCATTAGTAGGGTTAGGCGTTATGGGTAAAAATCTTGCCCTCAACCTGATTGAAAAAGGGCTGACATTAGTAGCTTATGATAAAAACCCAGATGCGGGTGCCGAGTTACTAAGCTGTGCGAAAGCACTAGGTTTGGCAGACCGTTTACATATTGTGTCTGATTTAAATGATATGGTTAGACGCTTAGAGCCGCCTCGTTCGATTCTTCTTTTAGTTCCTGCTGGTGAATTGGTTGATAAAGTATGTACAGAGCTTGCAGAAGCAGGTGTTGACTGTGATGACATTATCGTAGATTGCGGCAACAGTAACTACAAAGATGGCATTAGCCGTAAACTTAAATATCAAAACAAATTTGAATTTGCCACTATGGGGATTTCTGGCGGTGCAGAAGGTGCACGTCACGGTCCTGCAATGATGGCAAGTGGTTCAGAAGGCGGCTGGGAGCGTGTTGAGCCGTGGTTTGAAAAAGTAGCGGCAAGCTACAAAGGTGAGTCGTGTTTTGCTCGTGTAGGCCAATCTGCAAGTGGTCACTTTGTGAAAATGGTTCATAACGGTATCGAATATGCGTTAATGCAATTAATTGCAGAAATGTATCAATTATTACGTTTAGGTACTAATCGTTCACCAAAAGAAGTGGCTGACATTTTCAATGAATGGTCTGAAGGCACTTTAAATAGCTACTTACTGTCAATTTCAAGCCATATCTTAAGCCTTGAAACGACAGAAGGTGAGCCACTAGTTGATTTAATCGACAATAAAGTTGGCGCGAAAGGCACGGGTTTATGGACTGCACAAAATGCCCTAGAGCTTGGTATTGCAGTGCCATCACTAGTTGCAGCTGTTCAAGCACGTCACTTAACAAATACGTGTGATACGCATGCTGCTAAAGAAATGACTTACGCTGCTAAAGCAACTGATACCGTTGATTTAGACTTAGCAGAGCTAAAAGACGCATTCACATTGGCAAGTTTACTTGCTTACCGCCAAGGTTTAGCGCTTATCAAAGGTGCGTCTCGTGCGCATCAGTGGAAAGTAGATCTTTCTAAAACGCTACAAACGTGGCGCGCAGGTTGTATCATCCGTGCTGATTACTTAGACAATGTAGCTGAAGGTGTAGAATTTATTGATTCTATGCAGCGTGAATCAGCAGCATTACGTAAAGTAACGGGTGCAGCAGTTTCATCTGGTCTTGCATTCCCTGTGTTAACAGCAACGCAAACTTACATTGCGACGTTAACAACACCAAGTAATGGTCATCTAGTTCAAGCACAACGTGACTACTTCGGTGAACATGGTATTAAAACTCACAGTGGTGAGATTTGCCATTTAACAGACTTAGTTGAGATTGACGAAAAAGTTCGTTAATTATCAAAAAGCATAATAAAGGCACCAATTGGTGCCTTTTTTTGTATTTGCAGTATTAACGACTTAGCTCACCGCGCAGGTTGTCTTGCATCAAGTGACGAATTGTTTCTACTTCAAGCTTTTGACTAAATAAGTAGTGTAACTTGGTCAAACACGCTTCTAATGTCATATCGTAGCCACTGATCACACCACAATTTAATAAGGCATTACCGGTTGCATAACCGCCCATATTAACTTGGCCTTTTAAGCACTGCGTTAGATTAACAATCACCATACCGCGTTTACTTGCATCATTAAGAATATCTAAGAACGCCGGATCTTGTGGGGCATTACCCACGCCAAAACTTAATAACACAAGTGCTTTGATGTCATCATTAACTAAACTTTTAACCACTTTTGGGCTGATCCCAGGATAGAGATAAAGCACACCAATTGGCTGTGGCGTGATATTTGACACCTGTAGTTCGTTATCAACATAAGGGCTAAGTTGCCCTTTGATCAGTTGAATATTAATTCCTGAAAGTGCTAATGGTTCAAGGTTCGGTGATGCAAAGGCATCAAAGCCATCAGCATGGGCTTTTGTTGCACGGTTACCACGGAATAATTGGTTATTAAAAAACAGGCTTACTTCAGCAATTGGGTAATTAGCGGCTAAATACATGGCATTAAGTAAGTTTACTTGGCCATCAGAACGAAGTTGCGACAATGGAATTTGTGAGCCTGTCACAATTACAGGTTTTGTGAGGTTTTCGAACATGAAAGACAAAGCAGAAGCTGTGTAGGCCATGGTATCGGTACCATGCAGAACCACAAAGCCATCATAGTCTTGGTATTTACTCTTAATATCGTCAGCAATTAATTGCCAGTGGGCAGGGGACATATCTGAAGAATCAATGAGCGGGCAATATTCGTGAATATCAAACAAAGGCATTTCATCACGATTAAACTCTGCATTATTGACCACTGTTTCGGTTAAAAAACCTTCCGCTGGAACATAGCCACGGCTCGATTTTTTCATACCGATAGTACCACCCGTATAGGCGATATATATACGTTTACGTTTCATAAAAAAAGCCCAGTTAAATAACTGGGCTTAGTATACCTAAAATCGCTTAGCTAAGTAACTTATTGAATTACATTACACACTAAACAACGAGCGTAAACGCCTTGTGGATCGTTGTAATCTTTTAGGTTATCAATTTCACTACTTAACTGATTAATTAGGCTTTGTAAGTTGGCTTGTGTTGCTAGTACTGATTGTGATGAATCAGACTTAGCAAAGAAGCTCTTAACAGCCGCGGTGCCAAAGATATCTTGCAGCATTTGCTCTTGTGGTGTGAGCGACTGCTTGATGGTTTTGACATCATAATGATTAAGCTTAGCAAGCTCAGCTGCCGCCTTAATTGCATCTTGCTTATCACCAAGTTTATCAACTAAACCCAGTTCTTTTGCTTGAGTTGCAATCCATACACGGCCTTGGGCAATTTTATCAACTTGCTCAGGGGTCATGTTACGCGCTTCAGCCACTACATTTAAAAAACGTTTGTATGCATTTTCAACGCTCATTTGAATGATATCTGACATTTTCTCGTCAAGTGGGCGTGCAATAGAGAAGCCAGCAAGGTCTGTTGTAGCAACGCCATCTGAGTATATACCTAATTCAGCCATAGTATTTTCAAACGTCATGAAAGTACCGAATACACCGATTGAACCTGTAATTGTGCTAGGGGCTGCCCAAATTTCATTGGCTGCAGATGCAATCCAGTAACCACCTGATGCTGCCACTGAGCTCATTGAAGCGATAACCGGTTTACCCGCTGCTTTAAGAGCTAATACTTCAGCACGGATAACTTCAGAAGCAAACATACTACCACCACCTGAATCGATGCGTAGTACAACGGCTTTCACTTTGTCATCAAGACGCGCTTTGCGAAGTAGGGCTGCTGTAGAGTCACCACCAATTTCACCTGCTTTACGCTCGCCATCAACAATGGTTCCTTTCGCAACAACCACAGCTACTTTTTCAGTGATTGGGTTATCGAACTCAACAGGCGGTTTTACCAGCGATAAATACTCACGGAAGCTTACTTGCTTAAAGGTTTTGCCTGTTTCTTCTGCACCAACTAACTCAATAAGCTGTTGGCGAATTTGTTGTGAGGTTTTTAAAGAATCAACCCACTGATTATTTAGAGCGTATTGGCCCGAGTTACCGTCTACTGCTTGCATTTTTGCAAGGTAAACATCCATATCTTCATCGAAATTACTTTCATCGAATGGACGGCTCGCAGCAACGTCAGTTTTATACTCGTTCCAAAGTGCAGTTAACCAAACGCTATTCGCTTCTTTTGCCGCATCTGACATGTCATTACGAATAAAAGGCTCAACCGCTGACTTATAAGTACCAACACGGAAAATATGTTGAGTTACTTTTAATTTTTCAAGCGCATCTTTGAAGTAAAGCGGGAACATACCGTAGCCTTCAATGCTCACACCACCATAAGGGTGCATAGACACTTCATTAGCGTGGGCTGCAATATAGTATTGAGCTTGTGTATAGTAATAGCCCGTTGCAATAACTTGCTTGCCTGCTTCTTTAAACGCATCAATTGCTTTAGTTATTTGTTTTAGCTTATTGATGTGTGCACTTGGCATTTTTTGTAGATCAAGAAGCATCACACTGATGCGATCATCTTTAGTTGCTTGGTTGATCACTTCAACAACATCATCAAGTAGAATTTCTGATGGTGCTTCTTTACCCATAGTTGCATCGTTGATTGCTGCTTCTACAGGATCAACATACGTTTTTTCTTCAACAATAGGGCCATTTAAGTTTAGGCGTAGCACGGTTCCGTCTGCTACTTTTACTTGGTCTTCTTCACCTGTGATGGCAACAAAGAAGAGTATTACTAGTAATAGAAATAATATGTTTAGGACCAAACGGCGGGAGAAATTAATCCCGGTCCAAATGCCTTTAAATATCTTTGCTAGCAAAATAAATCCTTAATTCAGTACAGCTTAGTAGTGATCTCATCTTAGCTTAGAATAACTTTAAAATTAACTGTTAAATAGTAACAGAGTGTTTAAAACGACAATTTGCTACATATAAATTACCAGTGAAAAGTTGATTATTCTAAGTTATTGCCGCAGAATCTATTTCAAATAGAGGTTCGACCAGTTAACGGGGCACACAATGTTAGAACAAAAATTACAATTACCGCATACCGAACTTCGTAATCGTTTGGTTATGGGCTCAATGCATACCGGCTTAGAAGAAGGCTGGCATAACCGTAAACGCTTACGTGCATTCTACGAAGCACGTGCCAAAGGCGGCACGGGTTTAATCATTACAGGTGGTTATAGCCCAAATATTCGTGGCAAGCTATCTCCGTTCGCATCAACATTTAACTCATTTTATGATGTGATCAAACACAAAGCATATACTGATGCAGTGCATCAGCATGGCGGAAAAATTTGCTTACAATTATTGCATGCAGGTCGCTATGCTTATCATCCATTCAATCAAGCGCCAAGCTCAATTCAGGCACCTATTAATCCGTATAAACCTAAAGAAATGTCGTTAGGTTCAATTAAAAAAACCATCAAAGACTTTGCTAACTCAGCAAAATTGGCTGAAAAAGCAGGTTATGACGGTGTTGAAATCATGGGTTCTGAAGGTTATTTGATTAATGAATTCATGGCTAACCACACTAATAAAAGAACAGACAACTATGGCGGTAGTTTAGAAAACCGCATGCGCTTGGCTGTTGAAATTGTTAAAGCTGTACGCGCTAAAGTAAGTCAAAAGTTCATTATTGTATTTCGTTTGTCTGTGATGGATTTAATTCCTAATGGATCAACACCTGATGAAGTAAAACAACAAGCATTGGCACTTGAACAAGCTGGCGTTGATATTTTTAACACGGGTATTGGTTGGCACGAAGCTCGTGTACCAACCATTGCCAGTATGGTACCAGCAGGTGCATTTAAAGAAGCATCAAAACGCTTAAAAGAAACGGTATCAGTGCCAGTGATCGCGGTTAACCGTATTAACACTCCTGAAATTGCCAATGGAATTTTAGAAGCAGGCGAGTCTGATTTAATTTCGATGGCACGTCCTTTATTAGCAGACCCAGAGTTTTTCAATAAATACGTTAATAATAAGTCTGAGCAAATCAATATTTGTATTGGTTGTAATCAGGGCTGCTTAGACCATGTGTTTAAAAATAAACGTGCAACCTGTTTGGTTAACCCGCAAGCGGCTTTTGAGTTAGATTACAGCCTTGAAAAAGCACCATCTTCTCGATTAGTCCTGGTTGTGGGTGCTGGCCCTGCTGGCCTTGCTGCAAGTTGTTACTTAGCATCGAAAGGCCACAAAGTGACTTTAATTGAACGTAAAGAACAAATGGGTGGCCAATTTAATTTAGCCATGCAAGTGCCGGGTAAAGAAGACTTTAACCATACCCTTAACTACTTTACTAATGAATTAAAACGTTTAAATGTCGATTTACAGCTCGGTACTGAATTTACTGACAATATGCTCAATCAATACGATGATGTGGTGTTTGCAACAGGCGTACGTCCGCGCGAAGCCAAAATAGAATGCAGTGATGGCAAACGCGTATTCGCTTACGATGAAGTAATTCGTGGTGAAGTAGAACTAGGGGATAAAATTGCGATTCTAGGTGCCGGTGGTATCGGTTTTGATATGGTTGCCTTTTTAAGTGAACACAAAGGCCAAACAATTGAGCAATTCAAAACTCAATGGGGTATTGAATGTGAAGCTGCGCCTGAAAAAGACAATCGTCAAATTTACATGCTTAAGCGAAGTGCAGGGCGCTTTGGTAGTGAACTGGGTAAAACAACGGGTTGGATCCACCGTCAAGTTGCTAAACAACACGGTGTTAAACAAATCGCTGAGTGTCAGTATCTAAGCTTTGATAAGCAAGGTTTGAAGATAACGGTAAAAGGTGAAGAGCAAATCCTCGATGTTGATACTGTGATTGCCTGTATTGGTCAGGTGTCAAATACTGAAACGTTCGATAATCAAACCGAAAACGCTAAAGTACACGTTATTGGTGGCGCAAAACTAGCTGCTGCTATTGATGCAAAACGTGCGATTTTTGAAGCGCTACAAGTTGCTCGTAAAATTTAATTGAAAGTAAACTAGAAAACGTGCGGTCTGTGTGATTAATCTATTTAGTCACGAGACCGCTATGTTGAACACACACCTAATACCCCTTTACCATCGCATTTTAAATAAACTGCAGTTTTTAGATGGGCTCCCCAGCCTGTTAATTCGCTTGATCTTAGCCCCAGTGATGATCATCGCCGGCTTTAATAAACTAGCTTTAAGCGGTGATGTAACTCATTTTTATCAATACTTTTTAGCATCAGATGATATTGTTGCTTGGTTCGGAAATAGTGAATGGGGTTTAGGCCTACCTATGCCCTCTCTACTGGCCTTTTTAGCTGCATGGACTGAGTTTTTAGGGGGGATCTTTATATTATTGGGTTTATTTACTCGTTTAACAGCAATCCCTTTAATGATCACCATGCTGGTTGCAGCGACGACAGTACATGCCAGTAATGGCTGGTTTGCTGTAACACCTACCGATGCCAGTACCAGCCCTGCGAGAGTGCTGAATTGGCTAGCAATACCAGGAAGTGAAGCCAGTTTAGTTAATTCCAATGAAGCCAGTGAAAGATTAACCAAAATGCGCGAGTTACTAGAAACGCATGGTTATACAGAGTACCTCTATGCGAAAGGGAAACCTGTGATCTTAAATAATGGTATTGAGTTTTCCGCAATATACTTTGTTATGCTTTTAAGTTTATTTTTTGCAGGTGGCGGTCGTTACGTCAGTTTAGATTATTGGTTAACTAGAAAAGCATCGAATAGCTTTATTGCTAATAAAGATAAATGATAAGCTTGGGTTTTCTGCCCCGATTATTAAGGGGCATCGTACTTAAGCATTTACGGAATATTCATGGACGCTTTGACGCTATTACAAACTCGACAATCAGATCCTCGCCTTATCGCACCAGGACCAACTGCAGAACAACTTGAAATTATTAAGCGAGCGGCCATTAAAGTGCCTGATCATGGCTGTATTGCTCCTTGGCGATTTATTCTCGTTGAAGGCAATGCACGTAATAAATTAGGCGATATCTACCATCAAGCCGCAGTCGCTGAAAATCAAGATGAAAGAACCATTGAGCGTGCTAAAGATCTACCTCTACGCTCTCCTATGATGATCATTGCCATTGCTGATGTAACTGAAAACCCAAAAGTGCCACGTATTGAACAAGTACAAAGTGCAGGCTGCGCTGTACTTGCAATGCAACAAGCGGCATTTGCGCAAGGTTTAGGGGGCATTTGGCGCACAGGTTATTTTGCACAGAGCCCTGCTGTTAAAGCGGCATTAGGTTGTAAAGAACAAGATGAGATTGTTGGCTATTTATATCTAGGTACACCAGAAGTAGACATTAAAAAACCAATAAGACACAAGCCAGAGACGTTTTTTGAGAATTTATAAATATTAGGAACTTTTTTGCAGTTAAGCAGTCAGACACTATTAAGCTTATATATGTTAGTTTTTTAGATTTAGCTTAGCTGTAAGAAGCGCACGGATGCAAAAAACGAAATAATTCTTCTTCAGTGTGTTTTTTAATCGGTTATTTTTTGTTAACGTATGGATAGTCTTAAAAAAATAACGATAAAGAAGACGAGAACGATGGGAAACTTATTTTTACGTGAAAAAGAAAATTGGTTCGCTTGGTCAATTTGGGGCTTAGTTGGTGCCGTGGTCACTTTTTTTGTTGCCATGTCTACGAAACAACCTCATTACCTTGGCTTGTCTGCTGTAGTGGTATTACTCCTACTGACTTGGTGGATGCAAAGCACTAAACGTTTCGATTTCGGCCGCGCTTTTAAAATTTGTTGCTACGTTTTAACGATCACCTGCTTACCAGCTTTTGCATTAGTCATTATACCTAGCTATAACCTCAATAAAATTGACGTAATAGTGCAGGGTTCAGGCTTTGCAATTGTTAGTTTAATTGTTTGTTTAGTTTGCTCTTTAATCGCAAAGCGCCCTAAGCAGTACTATTAAAATTACTTTTTTAAAGTTTTTTACATTTATGGCTTTACAACGAACGCAGTAAACACTATTATTCGCGCCGTACGGAGAGATGGCAGAGTGGTCGAATGCACCGGTCTTGAAAACCGGCAGGGGTTTGTAGCCCCTCTAGGGTTCAAATCCCTATCTCTCCA
>NZ_LKDX01000055.1:0-25189 GCF_001401795.1 Pseudoalteromonas sp. P1-26
TTCATGGCTAAAGCCATTCCTACGTGATGCGTATCTCAGACGTCAGTTGAGCGGTGGGTTTATTTAGTACTGTGTCACCCTCAGCAAGAATCCGCGTAGGAGGCACTTCAGTGCCGAATTCAGACCTTTACAAACACATTCATGGCTAAAGCCATTTCTACGTGATGCGTATCTCAGATGTCAGCTAAGCGGTGGGGTTGTCCTGTACAGAGTCTCCTTCAGCAACAAACCCCGTAGGAGGCACTTCAGTGCCGAATCTAGACCATAACAAACACATTCACGGCTAAAGCCATTCCTATAAGTACAATTTCCCTAGAGCCTAGAGCCTAGAGCCTAGAGCCTAGAGCCTAGAGCCCCCGGCAGAGGAAGACGCAGCACCAAACACCTCCACCGCGCGGCTGATAGCTGACGGCTGAAAGCTGATAGCTCTGTGATTTGTTTGGTTTCGCTCCGCTCTACCCAACCTACGCCAGACCCTAAACTTTCCCCTCGCTAACTTTACTCTTTCTAACTTTACTCTTTCTAACTTATACCCCAAAAACAAAAACGCCAGCATATAGCTGGCGTTTTTTAATCTGAGGGTAAGCTTGATATTAAGCTTTTGGACCTGCTGATTTGATTGCTTCTGAAACATCGTATTTAGCGAAGTTTTCAGTGAAGTCAGAAGCTAGTTTGTTCGCGTATTCTGCGTACTTCTCTTTATCTTCCCATGTGTTGATTGGGTTAAGAAGTTGGCTGTCTACACCAGGAACTGAAACTGGTACATCTAGGTTAAGTACGTCGATGTGTTGAGTTTCAACATCTGCCAGTTTACCTGACACGATTGCATCAACTACAGCACGAGTTGTTGGGATATCGAAGCGTTGACCAGTACCGTAAGGGCCACCTGTCCAACCTGTGTTAACTAGGTATACTTTAGCGCCGAATTCACGTACACGCTTCATTAGAAGCTCTGCATAAACGCCTGCAGGACGTGGGAAGAACGGAGCACCGAAACATGTTGAGAATGTAGACTCGATGTCGCTTGTTGAACCGATTTCAGTTGAACCTACTTTTGCTGTGTAACCGCTTAAGAAGTGGTATGCAGCAGCTTCTTCAGTTAGTACTGAAACTGGTGGTAATACACCGCTCACGTCACATGTTAGGAATACAACCGCTTTTGGCTCGCCAGCACGGTTTTCTACTTTACGTTTTTCAACGTGCTCTAGCGGGTAAGCTGCGCGGCTATTTTGTGTCAGGCTTGTATCATGGAAATCTGGAACACGGTTTTCGTCAAGTACCACGTTTTCTAAGATTGTACCGAAGCGAATTGCATTCCAAATAACTGGTTCGTTCTTTTGTGAAAGGTCGATACATTTAGCGTAACAACCACCTTCGATATTAAATACGCTACCAGGTGCCCAACCGTGCTCGTCATCACCAATAAGGAAACGAGTAGGATCTGCAGATAATGTTGTTTTACCTGTACCAGATAGACCGAAGAATAACGCAGTGTCGCCTGCTTCACCTACGTTTGCAGAGCAGTGCATTGGTAATACACCTTTTGCAGGAAGCAGGAAGTTTTGTACAGAGAACATTGATTTCTTCATTTCGCCTGCGTAGCGCATACCAGCTAGTAGTACTTTACGTTGTGCGAAGTTAATGATTACAGTGCCGTCACTGTTAGTGCCATCACGCTCTGGGTCACATACAAATGAAGGTACATTCATTACCTGCCACTCAGGGAAGTCAGCAGTATTGTATGTTTGAGGTTCGATAAACATGTTTTTGGCAAAAATATGATGCCATGCAGTTTCTGTTGTAACTACAACTGGTAAATAGTGCTCAGGATCAGCGCCAACTTCTAGGTGAGAGATGAAGTGGTCGTTGCTTTTCACGTGTTCTTCTACACGGGCCCATAACGCATCAAACTTGTCTGCATCGAATGGGCGGTTTACGTTGCCCCATTGGATTTCGTTTTCAGTGCTTGGCTCTTGAACAATAAAACGATCTTTTGGAGAGCGGCCAGTGCGTACACCGGTTTTAGCAACAAAAGCACCATTAGCGGCTAGAGTCCCTTCGCCACGACGAATAGCGTGTTCGACAAGTTCAGCTGCTGTAAGATCAACAAAACTAGTAGCGTTTGCAGTCATGTTTATACCTAAATTGTGAGAGATTGAACGGGATAGCTCTGGGGTTCTTAGTTTTCCCTTTTGCTAAAATAATAGTAACAGAAGGATTAGGGATATTCGAGTGTCTGAAGGGCTTAAAAAGGCATATATTTGGCAAAAAACATGAATAATTTCAATGATACCGGTGTCATAAAATGGCGCTTTTTCATGACACCGGTATCATTAGTTTTGATATTTTTTTTAATAAAAAAGCCGCACTGATGGCGGCTTTTAATATAATAATATTTATTGTGGTATATTAATTAAATATGGCTTTAATATCTTGCTCGTTAAAGATGTATTCTTTTAAGCAATAATGACAGCTAATTTTTACTTCACCATTTGCTTGCACGTCGGCAAGTAATTCGTCTTGACCTACATTTACTAATGCAGCAATTGTTTTGTCTCTGCTACAGCCACAACGGAAGCTAATAGACTGTGGTTCGAATAACTGAGGATTATCTTCATGGTAAAGTCGAGTCAGCACAGTATTGGCATCTAAACCTAGTAACTCTTCATCTTTAATCGTGTTACTGATCGCTTCAAGGTGAGTGAAGTCTTCAACTGATTTGTCTTTATTTACAGGTAATACTTGCAAGAATAAGCCTGCAGCTTTGGCTGTGTCTGCTGTTACTTCAGTCGCAAACCAAAGACGTGTTTTTAACTGTTCCGATTGCTCAAAATAGTTTTCAAGGCATTTATCTAAGCTATCGTGCTCTAACGGTACAATACCTTGGTATCGCTCACCTTTTGTTGGCGTAATTGTAATAACCATATAGCCATTACCAATTAAGTCTTTTATTGAGCTACCGGTTACTTCACCTTGTAGACGTGCGATGCCTCGCATGTTTTGTTTATCGTCACCATTAATTACCGCATATTTAACAGGGCCGTCGCCTTGTAGTTGAACGGCAATTTCGCCTTCAAACTTTAAAGTAGCTGTTAATAAGCAGGTAGCAACAAGTAGTTCACCTAATAAGGTTTGCACAGGTGCTGGGTAATTATGGTTTGCGATCATCTCTTGATAAGTGTTTTCAATTTGTACGAGTTCGCCACGTACATCGAGCTGATCAAATATATAACGATGAAGTAAATCTTGTTGCATGAGTTGCATTACCTAACTTGATTTCATTTTTAACAGTTCACGTCTTTGCTTCTTATCTGGTTTACGATCAGGATGTGGAGCAAAGAAGCTGTTGTTCTTACGGGCGATAGCATTTGCTTCGCGTTTTTCAATACTAGCTTGAGTTTCTTGATATAAGGTTTGTGCAATGGGGGCACCTTGACGTTTTTCAAGGATCTTTTCGATTGTCACAACCTTTTCGTCGACCCCTTGTAGCAGTTTTACCACTGCACCTACTTCGACAATTTTGCTGGGCTTGGTACGTTGTCCATTATAATGTACTTTGCCGCCTTGCACCATGTCTCGTGCTATTGAGCGGGTTTTATAAAAGCGGGCAGCCCATAACCATTTATCAAGGCGCACGCTTAATTCGTCTTGTTTGTCTTGCGACTTTTGAGTGTTACCTTTTGACACAATTGTGCTCTTTTAAAGCTGCTTATATGTAGGCAAAATTTACCATGAAACTTAATCACAAAGAAATAGTCATAGTTATTCCTTGCAGCCCCTGTTTGTCGAAATTACCTTGTTTACAAAGTTTAATATACGTGCGCTTGTTGAATGAAAAATGAAAAGGTACTATAGGCCAGCTATCAAGCAGTAAATTAAAATAAGAAATAGAGTTTATGGATCAACACTTACAACAAGTTAAACAGTTTTTAAACGGCTTACCTCATGCCAAGCTAAGTGCATTTGTAGTGCTGTTAGTTGTTGTTTACATTGCTTTTTTGTCATCTAAGCTGTTTTGGCTTGTGTGGCCAGAACCCGATACAAGAGCACTGCCAGTAACCGGTGTTAACAGCATGGCTAAACGAGTTGAGACAGTCAGCTCTCGCCAAATTATTGAACAAAATCTATTCGGCAAAGTTGTTGTCGAAACTAAAAAACCTGCCGCGAAACAAAATCAAGTCATTAACAACGCCCCTGAAACACGTCTAAGTATTAACCTAACTGGTATTGTTGCGGTCAGCCAAAATGATCAAGCGGGTCTTGCTATTATTGAATCTCAAGGCAAGCAAGAAACCTATGTTGTCGATGATGCAATTAAAGGCACTCGTGCCAAGCTTGCTCAAGTATTACCTGACCGAGTAATTTTAGATGTAAGCGGCCGCTTTGAAACTTTAATGCTGGATGGCCTCGACTTTACTAAAAAAGTCTCTATGCCTGTATTGGCGGAGCGCAAAGAGTCAGAATTAACCGCAGGCCCTCAGCTTGTCGAAAATAATGAAATAAATGCGACTGAAGATGAAGATGTAAAAGAAGCTCTTATCGAAACGCGTGAAGAAGTATTAGACGATCCCGGTAAACTATTTGACTACATTCGCGTCTCTCAAGCGATGGTTGATGGCGAGTTAGTGGGTTATCGCTTAAGCCCAGGTAAAGATCCTGCTTTATTCAAGCAGATGGGATTAATGAACAATGATTTAGCTATTGCGATTAATGGCTATCAATTAAATGATTTAAAACAGGCAATGTCAGCAATAAACGAATTACGAAATAGTACTGACGCAAGTATCACTATCGAACGCGATGGTGAGCAAATTGATGTGCAATTTAGCCTGCAATAACTAGCTTTGGAGTTTTTATAGAATGGTTCACGCGCTACACCTCACAAAAATCAAAAAAGGGTTAGCTAAATATGCAGCGCTTTTTTTATTAACAGGATTATCGCTTTCAGTATCTGCTGTTGAGTATGCGGCTAATTTTAAAGGCACTGATATTAATGAATTTATTAATATCGTTGGTAAAAATCTAAATAAAACCGTCATTATTGACCCGAATGTGCGCGGCAAAGTCAATGTGCGCAGTTACGAGCTAATGGACGAGAAGCTTTATTACCAGTTCTTTTTAAATGTACTTGAGGTTTATGGTTATTCAGCTGTAGAGATGGATAACGGTATTATCAAAATTGAAAAAAGTTCTGACGCTAAAAAGTCGAACGTACCGCTGATCACTGAAGATAACCAAGCCAGTGGCGATATGATGGTGACACGTGTTGTACGTGTTAAAAATGTAAGCGTACAAGAGCTTGGCCCTCTAGTTCGTCAATTTAGTGATCAAAAAGATGGCGGCCACGTTGCTAACTTCAATGCAGCAAACGTGATGATGTTGACCGGTCATGCCGCGTCAGTTAACCGTTTAGTTGAAATCATTCGTTCGGTTGACCAAGCCGGTGATAAGCGTGTTGATATCGTCAAACTTAAATTTGCTACCGCTGACGATGTAGTGTCTGTTGTTGAGAATATTTACAAAGATGGTGGCAAAGGGAGTGTTCCTGAGTTTTTAATCCCTAAAGTTGTTGCTGATGGTCGTACTAACAGTGTGATT
The DNA here is from genome assembly GCF_001401795.1 of Pseudoalteromonas sp. P1-26. NCBI lineage: Bacteria > Pseudomonadati > Pseudomonadota > Gammaproteobacteria > Alteromonadales > Pseudoalteromonadaceae > Pseudoalteromonas > Pseudoalteromonas sp. P1-26. Next base: position 5,599 of record NZ_LKDX01000055.1, read on the forward strand.
GTCAGTGGTGAAGCACAAGCGCGTACACGTGCTGTTGAATTGATTAGCCGTTTAGATGGTGAGCTAGAAAACCAAGGTAATACTAAGGTTATCTATCTTAATTACGCCAAAGCAGAAGACCTTGTAAAAGTATTGCAGGGCGTAAGCAAGACATTAGCAGAAGACGCGCAAGGCGGTGCAACAAAAACTCGCTCACGTAATCAAAACGAAACAAGCATTGAAGCACACCCAGATTCAAACTCACTCGTAATCACTGCACAGCCTGACACCATGCGTTCGCTTGAGCAAGTTATTGAACGTCTTGATGTTCGTCGTGCTCAGGTTTTAGTTGAAGCTATTATCGTTGAGGTGTTAGAAGCCGATGGTATCAACTTAGGCTTACAGTGGATTTCAGAGCAAGGCGGAATGATGCAGTTCAACAATGGCACCACAGTACCTGTTGGTTCGTTAGCTGTTGCTGCTGAACAAGCGCGTGATAAAACGATTGAAGGCACGGTAGTCGGTACTGAAACTGGCACTGTGACAAGTACCTCTGAAACACAAGAAGGTGACTTAACAGCACTTGCGTCACTACTTGGTGGTATCAATGGTCTAGCTATGGGTATTGTTAAAAATGACTGGGGTGCAATTATCCAAGCTGTTTCAACGGACACTAACTCTAATATTCTTGCTACGCCGTCTGTAACGACCATGGATAACGAAGAAGCGTCAATGATTGTTGGTCAAGAAGTACCTATTATCACAGGTTCGCAAACAGGCTCAAATAACGCTAACCCATTCCAAACAGTTGAACGTCAAGAAGTGGGTGTGAAACTGAAAGTAACACCACAGATCAATGATGGCTCAGCAGTTCAATTAACTATTGAGCAAGAGGTTTCAAGTGTAAGTGGTGCGACTGCGGTTGATATTTCAGTAAACAAACGTGCTATTAAAACCACGGTTATGGCTGATGATGGCGGCATGGTTGTACTTGGCGGCTTGATTGATGAAGACGTGCAAGAAAGTGTCTCTAAAGTACCATTATTAGGTGATATTCCGGTACTTGGTCATTTATTCCGCTCAACCAGCACGAGTAAGCGTAAGCGTAACCTAATTGTATTTATTCGTCCTACGATTGTTCGCGATGGCATCAGCATGAATAAATTGAGCCACTCGAAATATAACTTTATTCGTGGCGAACAACACAAACAAAAAGAAGATGGTATTGATTTAATGCCGTTGACGGATGCACCAATTCTTCCTGAATGGAATGATGCTTTGATATTACCGCCAACGTACGAAGAGTACCTAAAACAACAAAACGCGAATGAGCGCAACGATGACTAATGCAATTACAGAAATCAATGATGAGTTAGCGTCAGAAGCGCCGGCAAGTCATGATGAGCTGCTAACAAGTGATGATCTTGTTAGCTTGCCAACCAAGCGTTTGCCATTCTCGTACGCGCGTCGTACAGGCATATTATTGAGTAAAGATCAGGATAACTGGACTGTGTATTACCGCGGTGAGTTAGATGTTGATGCTTTACTTGAAGTACGCCGTATTGCGGGTCATGGTTTTTCGCTAGAACAATTACCTGATGACAAATTTGAGCTGTTGCTTGAGGCTTCTTATCAGCGTGATAGCTCTGAAACACAGCAAATGATGGAAGATATCGGTAACGAGGTTGATTTATTCTCGCTTGCAGATGAATTACCGCAAACTGAAGATCTACTAGCTGGTGATGACGATGCACCAATCATCAAACTGATCAACGCAATGCTCAGCGAAGCAATCAAAGAAGGTGCTTCAGATATTCATATCGAAACCTTTGAGCAAGAGCTGGTAATTCGCTTTAGGGTTGATGGCGTATTAAAAGAAGTGTTAAAGCCGAACCGCAAACTCGCTTCACTGCTGGTGTCGCGTATTAAGGTTATGGCAAAGCTAGATATTGCTGAAAAACGTATTCCGCAAGATGGTCGTATTAGTTTACGTATTGCTGGTCGTGCTGTTGATGTGCGTGTATCGACAATGCCATCAAGTTTTGGTGAGCGTGTTGTATTGCGTCTACTTGATAAAAACAACGCGCGCCTAAACCTAGAAGATTTAGGTATGACTGAGCGTAACCGTGAATTGTTTGCTGATTTAATCAGTAAGCCGCACGGTATTATCTTAGTAACCGGTCCTACGGGTTCTGGTAAAAGTACCACCTTGTATGCGGGGATGAGCCAAATCAACTCACGAGACCGCAATATTCTTACTGTTGAAGATCCAATCGAGTACGAGATCCCAGGTATTGGTCAAACTCAGGTTAATACCAAGGTAGATATGACCTTTGCCCGAGGCTTACGTGCCATCCTTCGTCAAGATCCTGATGTAGTAATGGTTGGTGAGATCCGTGACCTTGAAACGGCACAAATTGGTGTGCAAGCGTCATTAACCGGTCACTTGGTTATGTCAACACTGCATACTAATACAGCTGCTGGTGCTATCACGCGTATGGAAGACATGGGCGTGGAGCCTTTCTTACTGTCATCATCGTTACTCGGTGTATTGTCACAACGTCTTGTACGTACTTTATGTAATAGCTGTAAAGAAGGTCACATTGCTGATGAGCGCGAGTGCCAGTTATTAGGTGTTAATCCTGCTGAGCCGCCAACAATTTATCGTGCAGTTGGTTGTGAAGAGTGTAACTTTAATGGTTATCGCGGTCGTACTGGTATTCATGAATTGCTGGTTGTTGATGAAACAATTCGCGAAATGATCCACAGCGGTAAAGGCGAACAAAGTGTTGAAAAATACATTCGCAAACATAGCCCAAGTATTCGCCAAGATGGCTGTAATCGCGTACTTGCAGGTCGCACTACCTTAGAAGAAGTCCTGCGTGTAACACGTGAGGAAGGTTAATCATGGCAGCATTTGAATACCGTGCCCTCGATGGCAGAGGTAAAGAGAAAAAAGGCATTCTTGAAGCTGATACGGTAAAACAAATCCGCCAAACCTTGCGCGATCAAGGTTTAATGCCTTTAGAAGTCGTTGCTGCTGCAGAAGGTGAAAAGCAAGCGACTGGGGCAAAGGGCTCTCTATTTGGTAGCTTCTTTAAACCAAAAATTTCGACTTCAGATTTAGCATTAATCACTCGCCAGCTCGCAACTTTAATCCAGTCAGCATTACCTGTTGAAGGGGCTGTCATGGCGGTGGCTGAGCAGTGTGAAAAGCCGCGTTTAAAGCGAATGCTTATGGCTGTGCGCTCAAAGGTTGTTGAAGGTTATACCTTAGCAGATGGCATGAGTGAATTTCCGCATGTATTTGATGATTTGTATCGTGCCATGGTGGCAGCCGGTGAAAAATCAGGTCACCTAGACCAAGTTTTAAATCGTTTAGCTGATTACACGGAACAACGTCAGCATATGCGCAGTCAAATCACACAGGCGATGGTTTATCCAACTATTCTGGTGGTATTTGCTATTGCGATTGTCTCTGTATTGTTAGGTACTGTGGTACCAAAAATCCTGAAGACCTTCGAAAAATCAAAACAAGTATTACCCTGGACTACCGAATGGGTAATGGCCGCCAGTAATTTTGTGCAAAACTACTGGTTTATTAGTTTAGTCATTATAACCGTGTTAGCTGTGGCCATTAAGCAAGCGCTTAAGCAGCCGCATATTCGTTACTGGTATGACGAAAAAGTGCTGTATTTACCGGGCATTGGTAAGGTAGCACGCGGTGTTAATACGGCGCGTTTTGCTCGAACTTTAAGTATTTTATCGTCAAGCTCAGTGCCGCTACTTGAAGGGATGCGTATCTCAGGTGGTGTACTGGCTAACGAAAAAATGAAAAAGTCAGTGCAAGATGCTGCAACACGTGTGAGTGAAGGGGCGAGTCTTCGTGCTTCACTTCAGCAAACCAAACTTTTCCCACCTATGATGCTGCACATGATAGCCAGTGGTGAAAAATCAGGTGAACTTGAGCAAATGCTTGAGCGTGCTGCAAATAACCAAGATCGTGAGTTTGAGAGCATGGTAAACGTGTCTCTGAAACTATTAGAGCCTGCGATGATTGCTTCAATGGCGGTAATTGTATTGTTTATTGTTATGGCAATACTACAGCCGATTATGGCAATGAATAAGGCTGTAGGTCTTTAAATTAGGGAACACTAGAGCAATTAGCAGCTAACACTGCCGCTCTATAATAAATTTTTGAAGAAAGTTAGAGGTATTTTTGTGAACAAACAGTCAGGTTTCTCATTACTAGAAGTCATGGTAGTACTGGTTATCATCGGTATGATCATGTCAATTGTGGCGCCAAATATCATGGGTCAGCAAGAAGAAGCTGCAATCGATAAAGCACACCTAGATATTCAACAAATTGAAGATGCGTTAAGCTTATACAAGCTTAAAAACAAAGCGTATCCAACCACAGAGCAAGGCTTAGAAGCGCTAGTAAATAAAACAAGTATTGAGCCAATTCCAAGGCGTTTTCCTGATGGCGGTTTCCTTGAGAAATTACCAGAAGATCCATGGGGTAACCCTTACCAGCTAATCAGCCCAGGAGAAGTCGGTAAAATTGATATCTTCTCAATGGGTCCTGATGGTGAAGCAGGTACTGATGATGACATCGGTAACTGGGATGAAGAAAAGTAATAATGCCTAAATTCAGCCAACTGAACAAAGCTTATACACAGCAAGGCTTACTATTATGGTAAGCCTTGGTCGTTTGCGTTTGGCTGGCCGTGCTAAGCACGCGAAAGGGTTTAGCCTCATCGAAATATTAATGGTGCTCGTGGTGATTGGTTTTGTCACCAAAATGGTTGCCTACAGTTTTGATGGTGGTGCTGAAGAAGAACTCGAAAAACAAGCGCTCAGATTACATACTACGATTAATATGGCGTCTGAGTTTGCGATTTTAAATCAGGTTGAGCTGGGTTTTCATCTTGACCAAGATACATTTGAATTTTTAGTTTTTGACGGTGATAAGTGGGTTACTTTTGACCGTGAAAAATTGTTTGCCCCAATTAAGGTTGATGAGCGCTTTAAGCTCACTCTTAACCTTGATGATTTAGCCTGGGCACAAGATAACTTACTAGAGCAGTCAAACTGGCGCGAATTAATGAGCGGTGGTGACGAAGACAGCCTACTTGAGCTTCAAAAGCTCAAAATACCGCAGGTACTTATTTTATCTTCTGGCGAAGTCAGTGCGTTTCAATTGGTTTACGAGCTTAAAGAAGAGCGTGAACCTCAGTATTTTATCGAAGGCGAATTTATGGCCCCGGTAAAGTTTCGTATGGAGCCTGAATAATGAATAAGTCAGCAGGTTTTACCTTACTTGAAGTGATGGTTGCACTGGCTATTTGTGCAATGGCCGGTATTGCCGCAATGCAGGCAACCGGTGAGCATATTAATCATCTTTCGTCGATTGAAGAGCAAACTTATGCTTCTTGGGTTGCTGAGAACGTAATGGTTGAGCAACGCGCCAAAGGCGATAAATGGACAGGCAAAAATGGCGTTAAAGGGACTGAAACGCTCGCTGGTTTTGAATGGTATTGGCGTCAGGACGTGGTTCCTACTGCTGATAAAACCTTTGTAAAGGTCACCATTAACGTGTTCGCCGATGAAAAGCTTGAATACCCAGTTTATGAGCTTTCTACTTATTTGAATAAAGGTGATAAGTAGTGAAGCAACGCGGTTTTACCTTACTTGAAGTGATTGTCGCCATGGGCATCTTAGCCTTTGTGGTGTTATCGACCCATCAAATACTGGATTCGACAACAAAAGCAAAAGAAGCCTCAGACGAGACAATTGCTGAGTTAAATGGCTTTCAAACCTTATTTCGTTTGATGGACCAAGATTTTAGTCAAATGACTAAACGTCAGGTGCGAAACGAAGCCGGTGATTTTCAAGACACGTATGTGTTAGCTGGTCGTTATGTTCTTGATAGCCAATACGATGGCATTGGTTTTGTTCGTGATGGTTGGGTTAACCCAATTAACTTACTGCCGCGTTCTGAACTGCAAGCGGTTGGTTATCGTGTCATAGATGACAAGCTTGAGCGAGTGTATCGGGTGTATGTTGATCAACTAGATAACATGGAGCCGCGTTCACAAGTTATTTTGGAAGATATTGAAGATCTTAAATTTGAATTTTTAGATGATAAAGACGAATGGCAAGAACAGTGGCAAATTAAAGCACTGCCAAAAGCGGTGGCAGTTACAATTCAAAAAATAGAACAAGAACCCATTCGTCGCGTGTTTTTAGTGCCAGGTGAAGGCAAAGTCACTGCCCAAGCAAATAATGGTAATAATAACGGAACGGGTGGTTAGCTATGACTACTATTAAACGTTCTAAAGGTGCTGCGCTTGTTATTGTGCTATTTATTGTGGCGCTGGCTGCTATGTTAGCCGTTGAGATGAGTGCTAATTTAATGGTGCAAGTGCAGCGTAGTAGCAATATTCAAAACCATCAACAGGCTAAATGGTATGCCTTTGCAGCTGAAGAGCTGGCAATTAAAGCACTAAAACAAACTAAAAAAGATGATCCTGATAAAACGCATTTAGAGCAGGTCTGGGCGCAGCAGGGTGGGGTCCCTTACCCTGTTGATAATGGTACCTTAAGTGGCACAATTACAGACTTACAAGCATGTTTGAATTTAAATGCATTGCATGTAAAGCCTGATCAACAAACGGATCCAAATAATAAAACGAACCCAGCACATAAGGCATTGTTGGCATTATTAGAAAATATTGAAGACTTACCAACAGATGAGTCTGAAGAAGCCATGGCCGATAGCGTGTTTGATTGGTTAGACGCTGATAGTATTACCTATCGCTCAGGTGCAGAAGAAGATGAGTATTTATCTCGACAATACCCATATATGACGGCAAATAGCTATTTTGCTTCGACCTCAGAACTTCGTTTAGTAAAAGGCTTTAACCCACTCGTTATGGAGAAACTTTTACCATTTGTGTGTGTTATTCCAGGTAGTGAGTTATTAGAAATAAACGTTAATACACTACCTGTAGAAAGTGCCATTATATTAAGCTCGCTTATTGATGGCTTAAGTCTTTCAGGCGCTGAAGCGGTATTATCATCACGTCCTCAAGATGGTTATGATGATTTAGAAGCATTTTTTGAAGAGGTTAATCAACAAGGCGCACAAAATGTGAAAGCCGTTGAAGACCTATTCAGTATCAACAGTGAATATTTTAAACTACAAACGCAGGCTGAATTTGCAGAACTGCGTTTTTCGATGACCACCTTACTCCATGCCACTAATGGTACAGTAACGATACTGGCGCGAAAATTTGGAGGCGTACAGTGACAGAGATATTGTTGATCCGTACGGGTCAAACATTAAAAGACAGCCTTAACTGGCTAATTTACTCACCAACAGAACAAGAAATAATTGCTAGCGGCGAAATTGCCAATGCAACACAACTTGGTGAGCTAACAGAGAGAGCACAATCACGGGAAGTGGTTGTACTACTACCAAGTGATCAAGTACAACTAAAAACGGTCGCATTGCCAACCAAGTGGAGCCGCAAGTTAGAGCAAGCACTTCCTTACATGCTAGAAGAAGAAATAGCCTGTGATGTTGATGACTTATTCATAGCGATTGCAGAGCCAACACTTATTGATGAGAAGCACGCGATTAACATCGCGATGACCGATCGTGAATGGTTTGAGCAATGGCTGGCTGAGTTCAATGAGCATGGCATCGAAGTATATAAAATACTGCCGGATGCTTTATTGTTACCTGATGTCGATGACAACACTCAGTTACGCGCTATTGAGCTTAATGGTCAGTGGCTATGTAAGCAGGGTAACTGGCATATTGCCGCTGTAGAGACAAGTTGGCTTGCTGGCTATTTAACAGCATTAGGTAACCCTGATGTTGCACACTTTAGCCCTGCAACGGCTTTTCCTGATACGGTTAACCTTAGTGCTCAAACGCAGCAATACGATTTACCTTTAGCCTTATTTGCTAAGCAGTTACCTGAGGTGAAATTCAACCTTCGCCAAGGTGTTTATCAGCTTAAGAAGAAATCAGCAATTTGGTGGGGCTATTGGCAAAAAGCAGCTATTGCAGCAGGTGTTGCATTAGTTTGCAGTGTAGGTGTTAAGTCGCTTGAGCTTTATAAGTTAAATAACCAGCTTGAAGCCGCAAAAGCTGAAGTGGTTGCTAATTATCAGCGTGCTTTTCCAAATAAAAAAGTGCGTCCTCAGCTTATTCGTAGCCAAATTCGCAGCGAACTTGCATTGATAGAAAGTGGCAGTACAGCTGGCTTCTTAGATTTGACTAACGATCTGGTTGCGATTTTTAGTGAAGTAAAAGATTTCACACCAGAAACGCTTCGCTATGATCAAGGTCGTAACGAATTACGTATTCGTGCGCGCGGCAAAGATTTCCAGTCATTTAGTAAAGTAAAAGCAATTTTAGAGCAGCGTGGCTTAACCGTAGATCAAGGCTCTCTAAATAATGATGGTGATTTTGTCGTTGGTGAAATTAAGTTACGAGGTGCGGCATGAAAAACCAAATAATCAATTATTGGCGCTCGTTAAAAGAACAAGAGCAGCAACTTGTAATGGTTGCAGGTGGTGTGTTTGTTATTTTTGTGCTGGTTATGGGGGTCTTTCGTCCACTTAACGCTGCTATCGAAAAAGCAGAGCAAGACACAATAAAACAGCAAGAGCTGCTAGCGTGGGTTGATGAAAGTATTGTTAAACTTAAAGCGAGTGGTAACGCGCGTAATACGAGCAGCCGTAGCTTAAGCCAAATCGTTAATAGCACCCGCAATCGTTATCAAATTATCATTAGCAAAATGCAGCCAAATGACAATTCACTTCGTTTAACCATTGACTCTGTTGAGTTTAATAACCTTGTTGAATGGTTAGATGAACTGGTTAATTCACATGGCGTGCTAGTTGAGAATTTAGATTTAAGTAAAGATGACAAATCAGGCTTTGTGCGTGTAAGTCGTTTGGTACTAGAGAAGTAAACGATGAAAAGAGTTATTTTATTAATCACAGTGTTTGTGATGTGTTTTTTGGTGTTTACGCTGGTAAAAACACCCGCTGCCGTTGCACTTGATTTAGCCAAGCCACATTTACCAAAGCAATTACAATTAGGTAAAGCCAGTGGCACGCTATGGGACGGTCGCATTATGCAGGTACGTTTTGATGGTGAGCAATTAAATAATGTGCGTTGGCAGTTATCGGGCTGGTCACTGTTCACAGGTAAATTAGTGGGTACGGTACGCTTTGGGGATCCTCGTGATAAAGCGGATATTTCAGGCCATGGTGATTTTTCATATGGTCTCTTTAACCAAGCTATCACTGTGAAAAAGACGATGTTACGCTTAACGGTTGAGCGTGCTATGGAGCGTTTACAACTTCCTTTGCCGGTTAGTGCGCAAGGTCGTGTGATTGTAGATTTAGATGAGTACAGCTCAGGCGAGCCTTACTGTGAAAGCCTAAGCGGCGAAATCGCGAGCCCGAACATTGATGTGAAAGGAATGAACAACTGGTTTAGCATTGGTCCTCTGAGCGGTCGTTTAAGCTGTAAATCCGGTGATGTAGCTGTGCTTGTTGACCCAGAAAACCGTTTAGGGCTTGAAGCTGATGCAGTCCTAAAAGCGAATCTAGACTTTAAAGTAGCTGGTTATATTAAACCTGAAGCAAGCTTACCAAAAGAAGTGCATGATGCAGCTAAGTTTCTTGGTCGTCCTGATAACGAAGGCCGTTATCCGCTTAACTTTTAAATTGGATTAATCGAATAATATGCAATTACCTGAGTTTTCAAAGCAGCAAAGTGAGCTTTTAAGTCAGTTTTTAGCGCAGCATCAAGATGCGCTTAGCTTGTCGCAAACCCAAGGCTACTTATTTGCGGTGATCTGTGCTCCTGAGCCGCTTGATGTTCATCAGTGGTTAGAAGAGGTTGCACCTGGCTCTGATGGGAAAATGGACGAGCAAGTGCTGTTTGCATTTATGGCTTTATATCAACAGATCAGCGAACAAGTATTCGAAACGGGTTTTGCATTACCTGTGAGCCTACAGCTGAGTTCTCAAGGACAACAATACCTAGATATTCAAGAATGTCAGCATTGGAGCCAAGGTTTTATGCATGGTGCGCAAGGTTACGTTAACAAGCTATTAAGCGCGCCACAGTTAGCTGATGAGCTTAAAGAGGCGTTGGCTAGTGCACTGCAAAGCTTAGGCTTTTTTACCCTTGAAACGAGTGAAATTGCAGCCCTTGCAACTGATAATGGTTTATCTGAAGGGCAACTATGCCAGCAGCAGTATGAAGTTATGAATGAATTCGCCGCTGGCTTTGCTGAGCTAATTGAAGTCGTTGCTGTAAATAGCCAGCTATATAATGATGAGGGCTGGAACTAACCCAGCTCTAAAAGAATGTCTGTGCAACCTTTGGCACAGCTTACAACGCCTTTACCAGGCTGATCAGTCTTCAAATTTAAGGTAAGGGCGCCTTTACATACTTCACAGTATAAGGTTTGCCCCTTACCCAGCTTTTTTAACATATTGCGCTGTTTGGCAAACGAGTCGCTGGTTTTTTTGTTTAAAGCTGAAAAGTCCATTACTTGTTTAGCCTTTCTTCAAGTGCGTTCGAGACAATACTACATACTCGATTTAAGCGCTCGCCATAAAAATATAAGTTAATATCTTTTTCACGGCAGTAGTGTAAGTGAAAAACTTGTAGTTTATCGTCAGTGGTAAATGTCTCTTCAATATACTCAAGCTCTGAATTAGATAAATTCAGCTGTGATTTAATATTATTCTTAGCCATATTTGCCGCAGGACTTCGGTTGACTTTACTGGCATCAGAAATAAGGCTAACGCCTTCACCTAGTAACCTTTCTCTTGGCTCTTTGATCAAAGGATGATCAATCGTGAAAAGTGCTAAAATAATAAGCACTAAAATAAGAAATTTTTTCATAGCACAATAATCTTTGATCTAAATAAATACGGTATAGGTGCAAGTTTAATAAAATGGTCGTTTTAAAAGCAAGCAGATAAGATTAAATAATTAAAACGTCGTATTTTCGATCAATCCCTGAAATTTTCTATAGATTGAGTATAATGCTCTATAGATTTAAAGTTTCAGAAATCTTTGAACGTAATGAGATGTATTCTGATTTGCTTATTGGCACAGAGAATCTCTTACTGCAAACATATGTTTGAGTATTATTTCCTAGTGGCGTTGAGGAATTTTAATGGATAAACAGATTAAGGTTAAAAATATCCCAACGGAAGTAAAAATCCAGAAACCGGAAAACGCTTCCCTCGATGATAGATTTAATCCACGTAACCGTATTTATGTCCGAGCTGTAACGGGTTTACACCAACTGTTAAGGCAACGAATTGGTTTTGTCGGCATGCTTGCATTTATGCTACTACCTTGGATTAACTTCCATGGCCAACAAGCTGTGTTGTTCGATTTGGTGGGGCAAAAATTTAACATTTTTGGTTTAACCCTCTGGCCACAAGATCTGACTATCCTTGCTTTCATTTTAATGTTGGCAGCGTTTGCGTTGTTCTTGGTGACGACCTTTTATGGTCGGGTCTGGTGTGGTTATACATGCCCACAAACCGTTTGGACCTTCATTTTTATTTGGTTTGAAGAAAAGTTTGAAGGTAGTGCAAATCAACGTAAGAAACTAGATCAACGCCCAATGGACTTTGATAAGTTTTGGCGCAAAACTGCTAAACACGGCAGCTGGTGGTTATTCTCGCTTTATACCGCATTTACTTTTGTAGGTTACTTTACGCCAATCCGTCAGCTACTGCCTGATCTGTTTACCCTTGATGCAACCGCGTATTCGTATATTTGTCTAGCCGTATTTGCTGTGTGTACCTATGGTAATGCCGGTTGGATGCGCGAGATTATGTGCTTACACATTTGCCCTTATTCTCGCTTTCAGTCAGCTATGTTCGATAAAGATACTTTTACCGTGAGCTATGACGAAGCACGTGGTGAAAGCCGTGGTCCTCGTTCACGTAAGCAAGATCCAAAAGAGCTCGGCTTAGGTGATTGTATCGACTGTAACTTATGTGTGCAGGTCTGCCCAACGGGGATCGATATTCGTAACGGCTTACAATACGAGTGCATTAACTGTGGTGCATGTATCGATGCGTGTGATGGGGTGATGGATAAAATGAATTACCCACGCGGGCTCATTTCCTATACCACCGAGCGTAACTTAGAAACGCCAGACAACAAAACACATGCACTGCGCCCTAAGTTAATTGGCTATCTAGTTATCTTAGTCGTGCTATCAGGGGCGTTAGTAGCAAATATTGCGATGCGCAAACCGATGGAACTCGATATTATTCGTGACCGTAACCAGCTATATCGTGTTGACTTTAATGGTTTAGTCGAAAACACCTATACACTAAAAGTAATTAACAAAGCTCAACATGAGCAAACCTTTAACATTCGTGTTGAAGGACTCGATAACTTTGAGTACATCGGCAAACAAACATTCACAGTACCTTCTGGTGAATCTTATAATGTGCCACTGTCATTAGTTGTTGATCCTTATGATTTGAAAAAGCCCATGACGAAGTTTGAGTTCGTACTTTCTGTCGATGGTGAGCCAGATGTGCAGATTTCGCAGCCGAGTAACTTCTTTAAGGCGCGATAATTAAGTACACTGAGCGAACGAATAAAAAGCGGGATTTTCCCGCTTTTTTTATATGATGAGGCATTATGAGTAAATTTAGTTTTGTAGACCTTACACCCGATTCAATTTTAGATGCAGTTGAAAGTATCGGTGTTTATGCTGAATCAGGTCTGCTGGCCTTAAATAGCTACGAGAACCGTGTTTATCAATTTAAAGCAGAAGATGGCCATCGTTATGTTGTTAAGTTTTACCGACCAGAGCGTTGGACTAAGGCGCAAATCTTAGAAGAGCATGCGTTTGCATTTGAGCTTGCCGAGGCTGAAGTGCCGGTTGTTGCGCCTGTTATTATCGAAGGGCAAAGCTTATTTGAGCATAATGGTTATTTGTTTACGTTATTCCCAAGTGTGGGCGGGCGCATTTTTGAAGTTGATAATTTAGATCAACTCGATGTACTTGGCCGCTTAATTGGGCGAATGCACCAAGTAGCTAAGGCAAAGCCATTTGAACATAGGCCTGTAATCAGCTGCGAAGAATACCTTCAGACAGCTAAAGTTCAGTTACAAGCAAGTAACTTGGTGCCAATGGCATTAGAGAACGCCTTTTATACTATTTTAGATTTGGTGATTAAAGAAACCACAGAGCAGTATAAAAATGTTGAAACCATCCGTCTGCACGGCGATTGCCATGCCGGTAATATATTGTGGTCTGGTGACGCGTTAATGTTTGTTGATTTAGATGACAGCCGACAAGGGCCTGCAATTCAAGATCTTTGGATGATGCTCAGTGGCGATCGTAACAACCAACTGTTACAGTTAGACACCTTAGTGGCTGCTTATGAAGAATTTTGCGACTTTGATCACAGCCAATTAAAGTTGATTGAACCACTTAGAGCAATGCGAATGGTGCATTACATGGGGTGGTTGGCAAAAAGGTGGGATGATCCTGCGTTCCCACGGAACTTTTCATGGTTTGCTGAAGACAAATACTGGGAGCAGCAAATACTAGCGCTAAAAGAACAGCTTGCAGCGCTACAGGAAGCACCATTAAAATTATTACCATAAATTTTTAAAGTTAAGAAAGACGAGAAAACAATGTTTAAAAAATTAAAGTTAAGTCTACTCATTTTATGTTTACCTTTTGCGGCCCTTGCTGCTGATTTCGAAGCAGGCAATCAATACGAAGTATTAAAAGTTGAGAAAAGTGCAACACCTCAAGTAACCGAGTTCTTTTCGTTTTATTGTCCACACTGTTTTCAGTTTGAACCGGTCGCAAAAGCATTAACGGCAAGTCTTCCTGAAGGGACTGAATTTGTAAAAAGCCATGTTAACTTTTTAGGTGGTGTATCTAAGCAAACGCAAAGTAACTTAAGCTATGCCTACTTAATTGCTAAGCAACATGGCAAAGGTGAGCAAGTTGCTGAGCAAATCTTTAATAGCATCCACAGACAGCGCGCTTTACTAAAAGATATAAAAGACGTGAAAGCATTACTTGCGACCAATGGTATTAGCAACGATGTGTTTGACGCTGAAATTGCAAGCATGCCAGTGATTAGTGCTGAAAAAGCGATGCAAGATAAGCAGCAAAAATATTCAGATATGGGCGCCCTTACTGGTGTACCAACTTTTATCGTCAATGATAAATATAAAATTAATTTAAACACCATCAAGAGCCAGCAGATGCTTGATGAGTTAGTCGAATTTTTATTAAAACAATAATTTTGGAGTAAGAAGTAATGATCAAGTTAGTAAAAGCTGTATTAATGGCTGCCACGCTAGGTTTAGCGGCAAATGCCTCAGCTGCTCAATATGAAGAAGGTAAGCATTATGAAACGATTGATGCACGCGCTTCTAAAAAGCCTGAAGTAAAAGAGTTCTTCTCATTCTACTGCCCACACTGTAATAACTTCGAGCCAGTAGTGAAAGAGCTTAAAACACTTCTTAAAGATGGCGTTAAATTTAAAAAGAGTCATGTTGATTTTTCAGGTCCTCGTGACCCAGAAATTCAGACTATCTTAGCGCAAGGTTATGCGACGGCTAATGTGTTACCACAGAAAGACGCGTTAGTAGCCGCTGTGTTTAATCATATTCACGGTAAGCGTGCTCGTATTAACGAACTAGCTGATATGAAAGACATCTTTGTTTCACAAGGTGTGTCGGCTGAAGATTTTGATAAGTACTACAACAGCTTCTCTGTACGTACTATGGCGTCTAAGATGAAACGCGACCAAGAATATTACCAACAAAAAGGTGCTTTAAAAGGCGTTCCAACTTTTATTGTTAATGGTAAATACCGTGTAATCCTAGGTGCGGATTCAGGTATTAGCGATGCGAAGAGCATGGCAGACTTAATTAACTACCTAGCTGATAAATAAGCTTAGTTAGTTGAATTTAATAGAAAGCTCCGTTCGCGGAGCTTTTTTGTTGGTAAAGCAAATGCAAAAACTATTAGTTTCAAGCTGTTTGTTAGGAAATCCTGTTCGTTATGACGGGCAATCGCAAAATTTACTCCATCCTGGTTTAGAAACTCTTAAACAGCAAGGAAGGCTCGTTGCATTCTGCCCTGAAGTAGCTGGTGGCTTACCTACACCAAGGCCGCCTGCAGAAATCAAAGCGGGTAGAGTACTTACCAAAGATGCACAAGATGTCACAGTACAGTTTGCTTATGGCGCAGAACAAGCACTTAAGCTTTGCAAAAAGCAGGGCATTCGCTATGCGCTGTTAAAAGAATCAAGCCCTTCATGTGGTCGCAATACTATTTACGATGGTAGTCATTCAGGAAAGAAAATTTCAGGGATGGGATTAACTGCAAAGCTGTTAACCGACAATAATATAGCTGTATACAGCGAGCAGCAGTTGCCAGCGCTATTTGCTGCGCTGGCAGATTGATTTTATTTACGTTGTAAAAACACACCTGATTCGATGTGGTGGGTGTAAGGGAATTGGTCAAAAATCGCAAAACGTTTTACTTCATGGGTTTTGCATAAGTGATCAAGGTCACGCTCTAAGGTATCTGGGTTACACGAGATATAAATAATATTGTCGTAGTTCGCAACTAGGTCACACGTTAGCGTGTCCATGCCTGCACGTGGTGGATCCACTAAAATTGTTTGGCAGTTATAGCTTTTCAGGTCTATACCATCTAAACGAGAGAAAGTACGTTCGCCTTTCATTGCTTGGGTGAACTCTTCACTCGACATACGAATGATATCTAAGTTCTCAACCTTGTTCTGTGCGATATTGTATTGCGCTGAGTAAACCGATGATTTTGAAATCTCAGTGGCTAATACGCGGTCGAATGAGCCTGCAAGAGCAATCGAAAAGTTACCATTCCCACAATATAACTCCAGTAAGTCATTATTGAGTGGTTGGCAAAGGGCTTGTGCCCACTCTAGCATCTTGATGTTTACTTTAGCATTCGGTTGCGTAAAGCTATTTTCGACTTGTTGATAAATAAGCTCTTTACCGTTTACGTTTAAACGCTCGATAACATAGTCATTACCAATCACTTCTTTTTGCTTACGAGCACGGCCAATAAAATCAATCTTAAACTGTGTGCTCAGTTTTGCTTTAAGCTCTTTAATTGCTTGTAGCCACTGCTCATCTAGTTGTTTGTGATACAACAAGCTAACAAGGATCTCACCACTTAAGCTTGAAAGGTAATCGATTTGAAACAGCTTACGGCGCAGAACTTCATTGTCTTTTAAGTTTTCGATCATCGCTTGCATCACTTCACCCACTAAAGGTGCTGCAGGGTCAAACTCATCAACGCGGATCTTTTCTTTAGTTTGTTGATCAAACATGATGTGAAACAGGTCTTCACCTTCATGCCAAACACGAAACTCTGCACGTTGGCGGTAATGAATAGGATCAGAGCTGAACACTTCTAATTTTTCGACCCCAAAACGTCGAAACTGTGAGGTGATGCGCTGCTCTTTCTCACTCAATTGTGCATCGTATTGAGTTGTATCAATTTTTATAACCGCCATGGCTGATTACCTTTTATCTCTTAGCTTTATAACGGCGCTATTGTAGGGAGCGCTGAGGATTTGTCTAGTTTTGTTATTTATTTTAGTGTCGTTTTTTTATACAAAAAACTTAAGTTTTGTGGTTTTTGGCCGATAATGAGTTAACCATAACATGGAGTCGGATCATGAAAATTGGCAACCTAGGCTATATGCCTAATACAAATGTGAATAAATACAATGGTAAACAGGCACTGCAGCAGCCTACCATTCAAAATCGTCAAGATAGTTATCAGCAACGCGGCAGAGAGCTCGCGGCAAAAGTTCTTGATGATAAACTTGCTGAGGCACTAGGTTTACCTAAAGCCGAAGAGAAAAAAGATAAACCCTTGTTCGACTTTGAAGAGATCGTGAAAAACGTACTCGACTTTGTTGGCGGCGCACTTCGTAAAGCAAAAGCCGATGGTGCTGATGATGAAAAACTCAAAGGCATGCTAGGTGATGCACGTAAAGGTGTGCAAATGGGCATCGACGATGCGTATGATGAGCTTAAAGAGTCAGGTATTCTTAACGATGACATCGAAGAGGGTATCGAAAAGTCTAAAGAAGGTATCTTTAAAGGTATTGATGAATTAGAAGAAGACTTGTTCAATCCTAAACCTAATGCGGTTTCAGTAAGCCAAGCTCAATACATCAGTTTAAGTAATAACGCAGAGTACACTTTCACCACCGCTGAAGGTGACGAAGTAAGTATTAGCTTTGCTGATGCATACGAAAGTAAGTCTGCAAGCAGTTATAGCAAAAATGGCGACAACGAAGCCTTTGTCAGTGAGTCTTCGCAATCACGAGATTTATCATTCTCGATGTCGGTCAATGGTGATTTAAATGAGCAAGAGCAGCAAGCTATCAATGAATTGATGGAAGATTTGCAGAGTGTTAGCGAAACATTCTTCTCTGGTTCATTAGAAGATGCCTTTGAACAAGCTAAAGAGCTTAACTTAGGTAACGAGCAACTCGTTGGCTTTACGATGGATCTGAAACAAACCAAAACAGTAGCAGCGATTAAAGGCTATGAAGAATATAAACCAGCCCCTGAAAAAGAAGTTGCTGAGAAAATAGCGCCATTTAATGACGACTTGAAACAGGCGTTTAATAAAGCGGGTGACATTGGTTTGCAAAATGAACTGGCTGGCATCTTACAATGGTTAAACCAAGATAAAGAAGAAGTCAGTAAGCTGGTGGATTATACCAAAGCAATGTTTGAGCAAATGAATAAGCTTCGCTCGGCAACAGAAGAAGAGGCTTAGTCCTTTCTTTCTTTTTATAAAGCTGCATGGCAAACTGCTGACCTTTGATGATCCGAGGTAAGCAGTTTGTCAGTTCATATAATGGTGTTTGATTCTGGTATAGGTGGAACAACCGTACTTGAACAGATCCAAGTATTGATCCCAGATGCTGATTATAGTTATTTTATGGACAATGCTTTATTGCCTTATGGCGCGCAAAGTCAGCAAACGATCATAGCCCGCCTTTTTGCGCTACTACAGTTTATCGAAACAGCAAACTTAAACGTTGATATCCTAGTTATTGCGTGTAATACCGCCTCTACCTCTGCCTTAGAAACTATTCGCCAGCACACAAATATAGAAGTTGTCGGGGTAGTACCTGCGATAAAACCCGCTTGCGCTATAAGTAACAGCAAACATATTGGTTTACTGGCAACACCATCAACCATCAAGAGTCGCTATACTGCAAACTTAATTAGTACTCATAGCCAAGACACACAAGTGAGCTTATATGGCTCAACTGAGCTGGTAGAAATTGCTGAAACACTATTTCATACGCAGAAAATCAATGAAGCAAAGCTTGAGAATGTATTGAGTGATTTAGCGATAGCAGAAGATATAGATGTATTGGTACTTGGCTGTACACACTTTCCATTACTAGCCAGAGCGATTAGTGACTACTATAAACAACAGATCTTCCTTATTGACTCAGGCAAAGCGATTGCTAAGCGCGTTGAAAGTTTAATTGCTCTACGAGGCTTTACTCTTACTACAGATAAAAAAAAGCCGCTGCACTATTATGCAACGGCTCCTATTGGTCATTCGCAATTAAGCGTTGAGCTTATTACGCTGACTGATCAGATCCCTCACGAAAGCTGTTAGCTTCGTTCTCTTGTTTTTGTTTTGCTTCACGCACTTTTAAAGTACGTTGTTGGAATTCGCTATCATTTAATTGATTGATTGCTTTATCTGCATCAGCTTCAGCCATTTCAACAAAACCAAAGCCACGACGTTTACCTGTATTTTTATCTTTTAATAAACGTACATTGAAAACTTTGCCTTGTTCTTCGAATAAAGCACGAACAACACCTTCATTAGCACGATAAGGTAGGTTGCCAACATAAAGTGTTTTTGTTTTTACTTCGGCCTCCTCACTTGACGCTGATGAAAGTGCTGCAATAACTAAAGCACCAATTAATAAGCCTGCACCAAATAGCAATGCTGGGTCTAAAGCTAAGCTTGCAAGTGCGAACTTAACAACCACAAAACCTAAAACAGCAAGAATAACGGAGAAAAGAAAAGATTTTTGATCGGGTAATTTCATTTTGATCTACCAATAAACAAGAAATAAACATTAATTTAACATTGTGAACTTGCTATCTTAACGAGTTAAATGAACATAGCAATGAAATTTGCATTAAATTATGAATATTGGCTTAAAAAACAGCCATAATAGCGACCGTTTTTGCTGTTTTCGGTAAATTTAGTTCGCTTTTTGAGCGAACAGTAAAAAGATCGAAAAAAAGTGTTGATCTGTTTTTGGATCTCCCTATAATGCGACCCCACTGACACGGCGGGCAGCAACGAAAGATGCTGAACAACGTAGCAGAGAGTTAAGTAAAACTTCGGTTTCAAATAATCGAAAGAAAGTTTGAAATTAAGTGTTGACTCGAAAAATTAAGGATGTATTATACGCATCCCTAGCGACAACGTCGCAATGTTCTTTAACA
>NZ_LKDX01000056.1:0-25106 GCF_001401795.1 Pseudoalteromonas sp. P1-26
TTCTTATTAGATGGCACAAATTATTCAAAAGTACATTCCTTTGCCAACGATTCTTAAATGGCGAATTGCTAACACAAACCGAGCTCGCTACGGTTAATACCAAAGTAAATTTATATAGAGAAAGGCTCAGCAGCATTAGTTGGTTTATGCGAGTTCTTAACGAGGGTATTGCACGAAAAGCGAATCAAGAAGATGGATGTAAAGGACGGTTTTGGGAAGGTCGCTTTAAATCACAAGCTTTACTTGATGAAGCAGCACTTGCCGCTTGCCTTGCTTATGTTGATTTAAACCCAGTAAGAACAAAAGCGGCTGATTTACCTGAGCAATCTGACTACACCAGTATTAAAGCCCGAATTCAGTTAGCTCAAAATAAAAAGCAACCGAAATCGCTTATGCGCTTTGCAAGTAAACCTCGTGAACATATGCCTAAGGGATTACCATTTGAGCTCAAGACATATCTGCAACTTGTAGATTGGACAGGCCGTTCAATACGAGAAGATAAGCCAGGTAAAATCCCAGAAAATGCGTTACCAATACTTGAAAGATTAAATATTTGTACAGAAAACTGGCTCACACTCACCACTTCCTTTACCCGCTCGTTTAAAAATACAGCGGGTAAAGAGCAAGCTATAACTGAGTATGCAAAACACATGAAACGAAAGAGAAGAAGCTCAATAACTAATAGCCAAGCTTTGTTTTGCTAAACACTTAAACTTTTCATTTACTACTTTTATTCATCTATTTTAAATAAATAGAAAATGTCTACGTTCTGAAATTAACTTTAGCTAAAACTAAATGACCAACCCTTAAATCTAAACAATATAAAAGAACTAAACATCATTATATGCAAAATTAGTTCAATCAAAAGCTGTGACTATCTACTTTTTACATATTAAAAGTGGGTGTCTTTTTATAAAAATGGATGTCTTTTATTTATTACACTACTCCTTGTTTTAACATTGCATCTGCAACTCGTTCAAACCCAGCTATATTCGCACCAAGTACCAAGTCGTGTTCATTCGAGTACTGCTTGGCAGTAGCTGAAATTGTATCGAAAATAGACTTCATAACTTGCTGAAGTTTCTCATCAACTTGCTCAGCTCGCCACTTTTGCATACTGGCATTTTGAGCCATTTCAAATTGACTGGTAGCAACACCACCAGCATTTGCAGCCTTACTTGGCCCTAAAAATACATCGTTGTCTTTAAAAACTTTTAACGCATCAGCTGTGGTCGGCATGTTTGCCCCCTCGCATACAACAGAGCAGCCATTTTCAACCAAAGCTTCAGCATCTTTTTCGGTAATTTCATTTTGAGTTGCACAAGGAAGTGCAATATCTGCTTCATATCGCCACACTTGATGTCCGTCGCTAGGATATTGATTTACTGGCGTAAACTCAGCATCTTTGTGCTCGTTCAAATAATCCCTAAGCTCAGCACCTCGTTCATTTTTTAAGTGTTTTACAAGAGCCACATCAAGCCCACCTTTACAATACAAGGTCCCTTTTGAATCACTACAGCTAAGAATAACAGCATCGTATTGGTCAAGCTTTTCCATCAAATACAATGCTACATTACCAGCACCAGAAACTAGGCATCGCTTACCTCTTAAAGAATCGCCTTTAGCATCTAGCATGGCACTTAAAAAATATGCAACACCATAGCCAGTAGCTTCGGTTCTCAGTGAAGACCCTCCCATAATCTCAGGCTTGCCAGTTAACACCCCTTCAAATTGATTAGTTATCCGTTTGTATTGACCGAATAAATAACCAATTTCTCTCGCCCCAACGCCAATATCACCAGCAGGAACATCTGTGTTAGCACCTATGTGACGATAGAGTTCAGTCATATATGACTGACAAAAACGCATAATTTCATTGTCACTTTTCCCTTTAGGGTTAAAATCAGCACCGCCTTTAGCGCCTCCTAATGGCAAACCTGTGAGTGCATTCTTCAAAACTTGCTCAAAGCCTAAAAACTTCACCACACTTTGATTAACACTCGGATGGAATCTCAAGCCTCCCTTATATGGGCCTAGAGTTGAGCTAAATTCGATTCTAAAACCACGGTTAACTTGCACTTTGCCGTCATCATCAAGCCAAGGAACCCTAAATATTGCTTGCCTTTCAGGCTCAACTAACCGCTCTAGAATTGCCTGCTGTTGATATTCACTATTCCCTTCTACTACCTGATTTATTGATGAAAGCACTTCTTCAACAGCTTGATAAAACTCAGGCTCATTTGGATTAGACTCTTTAACTGATTGCAGTACCTCTTCGATATATTGCATTACAAAATCCTCTTTCAAGCTGTTGAAAATATTCAGTCTATTAGAATTAAACTAACTTAGACATAATATCGATCACTCATGTTTAACGAATAATGAACACCGCTGATTGCTCCCCATCATATTGCCACTCAAAACGCAGTGGTTCATTTTGAGAATCATAAAACCAAACTTCTGCCACAAGCTCTAAGGCACTATTTGCCAGCATCACAGACGACGTTAATTTGCTTTGTTTTAGAGGTGCCCGCAATAAGCATTGATTGTAATCAGCCTTATTATCATCGCCTTTCAAGCAGATATTTAAATACGCTCTGCTATCACCCATGTTCAAATCAACATCTATGTTTAGTTCTATCTTGCTACTTAAATCAAATTGAGGAGCAATCGTTAGGTCAGCCATTGTCTCTGTTTCTACACTCGTGTCAGGAGGTGTTGTTTCTGGTGGCGGCGTGCTTGTTGTGGGTGTCTGCGTAACAGTTGTACTTACCGCTTCAGTTGAAGAGCTACCTTCACCACCGCCACCACACGCAGATAACATTAAGCTAATGATTAATAAAGTATAATGTTTCATGACTATTCTCCTCGTAGAATAACATTTGCAAGTTTTGCATTATTAAACCAAAGCGGCTTTTCCCGTCCCTCTGATTCAGCAAATGCTCTAAAGTCACTATACGCATGTGTTATATCAACACTCTCTTTTGGATGCGCCCATGAACTGCCAATCTCCATTGCCCAAGGTAGACCAGTTTCAGTTTGGAAATAATATCTTTGAGCACTATTACTGGCATCATCAGAGTCAGTGATTGAAAATAACTGTGAATTGAATTTTTCGGTTGGTTGTTGATTCTTAATATGAACTTCCCAACCACGTGGGTTTTTTCCAACTAAAAACTCACCATGGTAGTGATCTTGAGCCGCGAAAATAAATGGGTCTAAAGTATATTTTGGCGCTTCAATTGTGGTCACTCCACTTTGAAGTGAAACGGTTAAACTAAACGAAACTTTGCTGTTGGTATCACAGCCTGTTTCAGTTCTAAAATAACTACAACTTGACTGCTTATCTGCATAATCCCAAGTGTCTGGCATGATAATGAGAATAGCATCTTCAACCCCTTGTTCTAATATAGAATGTGATTGTGTTTCGCCATTTATCGTTAAATTAATTGAACTTGTATCTATCTGACTTCTTAATATTCGTTTATCAACATCATCGGCTATCGTTTGATACAAACGAACTGCAAAGCCATTATGAAAATCAGCACCAATTCCAACCAACTCCCCTTCTATTTTGTAACCAATGGCCTGACCTTCTTTATCAATCAATGTAGTACGGTAATTTACAACTAAATCGTTAAAGTCATAATCACCAGCAAAAGGCCATTGATCTTCGTAGGCAAGGGTTACCCAGCCGTTTTCACTTGGGTATACCAAACTTCCATATGTTGTTACCGGGTAATCCTCGACTTCGCCGCCTGTTACCCCACCACTTGCGGTAATTGGGTTAGCCTCGCTGCCATCGGTTACACGAAAGCGTGCCCATGTTGCTCCCATCACAGCATCACTCGGTACATCAACCAGCACACTGTTATCACCTTGATTTAAACTGTATTTACTTACTGTGATTTCGTCTGGATCAAACTGGAAATTTTGGTCCCAATCGAACCAAGCATATAAATAACCATTATCATTAGGTGCGGTCACTATTATCTGGCTGGTAGAGCCTGCAACAAAATCAGTGACAAATTTAACCCCATCATCTGAGCTATCGACGGGCGATGCCTGTAAATCTGCAGGAGTGTTAATGTTTTCACCATCAACAACGGCTCCTAAATAAACTAAATTTGATTGGTCTTCATTAGGGTCAAACAGATGGCGGGCACCACTATCAGCAAGCGCTGTTTTATATGGCATAGGGGCATCGCCAAAGTCGATTGAGTTATCAGTTACTTTTACTTCTGCAATAGCACAGCGTGCACCATCATTTTGATTCGATGTTGGCCCTAAGGTAAAAACTGCTGCGGTAGGTGTATAACCAACCACAGGACTGGTGCTTAAATCTACTTTATGGATTTTACCGCTGCGGTTATTACTAAAATAAAACTGACCTTGCACATCAAAGTAACCTGCACCATTAGCACCGGTATCGCCGGCTATGTCGAGGTTTGCTATAAAAGTGGGTGTCTTATTATCTAAGTTGATTTCGTAAAGGTCGCCGTTAGACTCAACTGCATACAAAAGATTGCTATGTGGATGAAAAGCAAAATCATAAATAGCTAAATTCCAGTTCGCTGAGCCTGCAACTAATTGTGCCTGATACTCATCGGCCTCTTCAGTTAAATCAATGCCAAATAAACCAAATTTAGGGTGGTATAAATAGTAAACCGCCTGATTAGTTTCACTATTCACATGAATATCACCAACATAAAAATTGGTATCTGGTAGACCATTAACAATTAAACGTTGTAAAACATAATCATCACCAATACGTACAACACTTCTCGGGGCTTGTTTGCTAAAGCCATACATGTACTGGTCTTGATAATTAAAGCCAACCGCATTTACGCTGTCGTTATTCGCCTCTGTTGTAAAATCCATTGAAGCTGCAAGCACGGTGGTTTTGGCAGATACTAGGTCAACGCCAAACATTTGCGCAGGCGAACCTTGAATCAAAAATGCTTTACTCGGGCACTGTTCAAATGGTGCAGCACTTACAAAGCCTGTTGCAAGTGCGGTTATTAGGTAAGCAGGTATGTTACTTTTCATAATTACACTCTCCTGTGGATGTGTTATTACTCAAAGCAGTAACCATTCCATAATATAACTCACGCTATAACAAGGTGTTATGAAAAATCAGACTGAGTATTTGCAAGATGCAAGAGGCATAGTTGCATAATGCAATTCTTTTTAGCTATAAAAGCAAATCATTCCCACTTAAAAGAATGGCATGCTAGACTAGTTAGGAATAAAAATAATAATAAACCCCACTATGAAACTTAAAGCCTCTGTAATTCTGTACTTTGCCTTATCAATGAACAGTGCTTTTGCATCAACACTGCAACAAAACATTGATGAAGCTAGAACAATCAGTGACTACCAAAAACGATATGACTATTTAAAAGCCATCGATAAAAAGCTTATTGAGTCTGCCAGCCTTGCAGAACAAGTAAGTTATAACGTTAGATTAATTCACGTTCACATACACCTCGGCCAATTTCAACAAGCGCAAACTATCATTGATGAACTTGAAGCGGGCCCAAAATACAAAAAAGACTCCCCCATTTACAGCGAGTTGTATCTAGCGAAAGCGCGGTTGGCATATAGAAAAAGTGACTTAGAAACCGCAATTTATTTATCGCAACAAAATGTCGCCCTATTTCAGCGCTTACAACTTACCCATTATGAAATTGATGCCGTGGCGAGTCTTGTCAGTGCTTATCATAATGCTGGCGAGTATCAAGCAGCCTTAAACTTACTTGAAGTTTATATTCACGACAACAATCGCGAATTAACCTTAAAGCAAAAAGAAATGCTCTATCATGGTTATTCGCGTAATCTTGAACAGTTAGACCGCTTAACGCTTGCACTCGAATATAAGCTAAAACGCCGTGAAGTTATTCAACAGATGTCGCCGTCTATCTCGTTACAAGCCGGCATTAGTTATTCAATTGCTCAAAGTTATTTAGATTTAGAACAATACGAAAAAGCAAAGAGCGAGTTTATTACAGCCCTTAGTTTTGATAGGCAAACGGGCTCACTTTCTGATATCGGACATAGTTTAGTTAAACTATCCCAATGCGAATATGGGCTAAAAAACTACAATGTAGCACTTGAATACGCACAAGAGGCTCAACAGGTGTTCGCAAGTTATAACAGCGCACGAAATACAGCCTGGGCAAATCATAATATTGCGATAAATTTGCTCGAAATCGATAAAGCAACTCAGGCATTAACCATAGAAAAACAAGTGATCACTGAACTCAAACAAGACGATCACTTATATATAGATGTACTACTTACATTAGCAAAGCTATACATTGGCTCTAATGAGCACGAACAAGCTAAACATTTTGCTGAGCAAGCCTACAAGTTAAGCAACCAAAAAAATAAGCTGCAAAAGCAAATCACAGCCCTAAAACATTTGACCACTGTGGCAGAACAACAATCTGATTACAAACAGGCATTGTCGTATCAACGTGCTATTACAGAGCTTGAAAAAGGCTTTGCCCGCAACAACTACAATCAACGTTTAGCGGAGCTGCAAAATTCCATTGCCATGCGCGACCGTGATTTGGCCATTCAAGATTTAAAACTCCAAGATAATGAAAAAAGCCAAGCAATTGCCTCACAGCGCCAAACTATCTTATACAGCATTTTATTATTTAGCCTGCTTTTAGCTGTAATGGGCATTGCTTTATTAAGAATAAGACAGAGAAAACAGCTTATTGAACAGCGCCGAAATTATCTCGATAAACAAATCAGTCAACGTAGTAAGTTATTATCACAAGTTGCTCACGAGTTAAGTGGTCCATTAACCGGGTTGCGCTTACACCTTGAAACGCTCCAAGCAGGCTTAACTCAATTTAATGAGCTTACATACGAAAAACTCAACCAAAAAATCACCGATATGGCAACTTTAGTCACTGATTTAAATAAAATTTCACTTTTAGAACAAAGCAGCTTTCAGCTCAACGTAACAACAATTAATGCGGCTGAGTATTTCCAAAGCTTGCACACAGATATGGTGATACAGCTTGATAAATTTGAAGTGAGATTCTCACAAAATGTTGCTGATGAATTAAACTTTGAGTGCGATGCAACACGGCTTTCACAGTTATTTGCAAACTTAATCAGTAATTCGCTTAAGTACACAAATCACCCTGGTAAGATAAATTTGACGATTAGCCAAAACCAAACTCAGCTCTTAATCTGCTATGAAGACTCAGCCCCTGGCGTCAGCGATGAAAGTTTAGCAAAGATTTTTGACCATCTTTATAGAGTGCCAGACTTAAAAACAGTGAAACAGTCAGGTTCAGGAATTGGGCTTGCGATAGTAAAACAAATTGTCGAAGCCCATAATTGGCATATTACAGCTGCTCATAGCGAACTGGGTGGTGTCCGCTATGACCTTACAATTCCTATTTAGTTGATTTTTCTGGCCATTCAAACGCACCAACATCACCAGGAAATACAACCGGTGATTCAATACCGTCTTTGTTTACAGCGGCAACACCAAAATAGTAGTTATCGATAACAACATTTTTAAGGGTTGCTTCGGTTACATTGCCAACATCGCGGCTAAATTGCCATTGTGGTTCACTCGTGTAACGCCAATAGATTTTATAACTGACCACCGTTGGATCATCGCTTTTATGCCAGGCTAATGTTGTACTTGGCTTTACTGCACCTGAAATACTAACGCCCGTTGGTGGCGCTGGAGCCCATGCCATCGAAGCCATTGTCACTGCATTAAGTGACGTTAACTTCGCCGCATAGGCAAAATCAACATGGTCAATGGTGTCACCGTAGGTAATACCATTTTCAGTACGCAAGTCTTGATGCTGTTGATTATAGTTTTCGTTGGTTTCCATTATACGCACAGCTGCAAAGCCAACATCGTTAAATGGACGGTGATGCCCTCCTCGACCAAAACGATCGAGTCGATATACCAACATGGTATCCAAATTCTCAATGTAGCGATCTGCAATTGTATCTATGTAACGCGCTAGGTTTCGACTTGCAGAGTCAACTTCACCACCGGTAAAACGGCGTTTATGGGCTTGCTCTTTGGTTTCAATAACGCGTGTACCTTCAGAGAAGATACGTGCAGTTGTGTTATCTGTTACCCCATTAATCCCGGTTGAATTACCAATCATGTCGTTGTTTAAAACACCATGAACACGCCAGTTATGCTCTTGTGCATATTTAGCTAAAATTTTACCGCCAAACAAGCCTTGCTCTTCACCAGATAATGCTGCATAAACAATTGAGCCATTAAATTTATACTTTGATAAAACACGCGCCGATTCCAGCACGCCAGCCACACCAGATGCATTATCATTAGCCCCTGGCGCATCTGAGGTATAGTCCATTACATCAGACACTCTCGAGTCAATATCACCCGACATCATAACCATACGGTTCGCATCAACTTGACCGCGCTGAATAGCCACAATATTGACAACTTCAACCGGGTTTGGAATACGCTTTTCACCGGAAATAGTGTCTTTTACTTCGATGATTTCTAGGCAGTTACCGCAGGCTTTAGAAATTGCCTCAAACTCAGACTTGATCCAACGCCTTGCTGCTCCAATACCACGCGTATTTGATTTCGTCTCAGAGAGAGTATGGCGAGTGCCAAAATCAACCAGCGTTTGAATATCTTGCTCTATACGTGTTTTAGAAACAGCATTTGCAATATCATGTAAAGCTTGTTGATCTTTATATTGAGGTGTTGTGGCATGAGCTGCCGAGATCAAAAACAGCGATGAGCTAAACAAAGCACCCGTTGTTGTTATTATTTTACGCTTAAACATAGTTTCACTCCTTCAATGAATCATTCAAGGCTAACTAATATTTCATTTCGCGCAATAGTTATGAGTTAGAAAACAAATTATTAGGTTGAAACCATATACCAGCATTGCCTTAAATAAGTTACCCTGTATTTTTAGCGCCGGGTAACTTTATTCCATCATTGTAAAACACCATACGATTACCCCCTTCATACTTTGCTTTGTACATGGCTTTATCGGCACACTGAATGAGATATTCTGCGTCACCATAATGCTCGGGGAACAATACGGCACCAATACTTGGCGAGTAAATAAGCTCTGCATCGTTATAAATTAAGGGTTGGCAAATCTCGGTTATTAATTCGTCAACCATTTCGATGACGTCTTTTTTGTGTTTAATGCTATTGAGGATCACCACAAATTCATCGCCCCCTAAGCGCCCTACACTGTCTTCTTTTTTTAAGACATGACGAATACGCATAGCAATGGTTTTTAAGAGCTTGTCTCCAGCGCCATGACCATGAATATCATTAACTTGCTTAAAGCCATCAATATCGATAAACAGTACTGCAATCACGGTTGAAATGGTGTTCGCAATCGACAATGATTCCTCAAGCTGGGTGGTTAAGAAACTGCGGTTGGGGAGATCGGTCAGAGGGTCGTGCCCAGCCATATAAATCAGTTTTTGTTCGAGCTTTTTTTGCTCTGTAATGTCATAAGCAATAGCCACTCTAACTTGCTTTTCTTTAGACCAATAAACAGACCATAAAACATGCACTATTCTGCCATCTTTTCTAACCCAGCGGTTTTCAAATCGTGGGTGCTGATCATTGACCACAATTTGATTAATGGCATTGATGGTTTTGGCTCTGTCTTCTGGATAAACAAAGTCCAACATTTTTCTATTAATGGCTTCTTCTGGCGCGTATCCGAAAATTGTTTCAAAGGCAGGATTAGTAAAAAGTAACGTGCCTTTGGCATCAACTACACATACTGCATCGAGTAGAAGCTCAATAATATCTGACAAATAATCCGATGTATCTATGTTCATACGCAACTTTTAGGCTAGGTCTACACTGAGTATAGACGAAACCTAACAAGTCACTGAAAGTTTAAGCCTTAATTGGATATAACTTTTTGCAAAGCCAAGCTGAAAAAGCACTGAAAACGGCAATACCCACAAAATCAGCGATTAAATCGACAAAATCTAGCGTCCGAGATTCGACAAAATACTGGCTTAGCTCTTCTAAAATCACAAATGTACTTACAATCAGCACAGCTAAATAAATAGGCCGCCCAGCAATATTCATTGTTTTAAACTTAAAGGCGAGGTTGATGAATAGCGTAAGTAGTCCAAATAAGCAAAAATGCCCCAACTTATCACCGTAAGGAATTGCCGCAACAAGTTCGAAAAACACCGACTTTTGCCCAGTATTGGCAAGATAGATAACCCAACCAATAAAACCAAAAAAGCCGATAGCAATTAACACAAGAATACGTTGAAACATCTTTTATGGCGCCATATGTGAGGTTAAAAATAAAAATTGATAGGCAATCACTTTATTCCAATAGTGCCAGTCATGAATGCCCGGACGTTCAATATAGTCATGGCGGATGCGCATTTTCAACATCGCTTGGTGTAGCGCTCGGTTTTGCTCAATAAAAAAGTCATCAACGCCTATATCAAGCATAATCGGTAAGGTATCAGCGCCCTTTTTCCATGCCGTATTGCCTGCAGCAATTTTATGGAGGTTATTAATAATGGCTATGCTATCCCATTTTTCTTTGTTTTCAGCGTAACTGCCGAGTACTTTTGCAAGATCAAACTCTGCACTAAAGGGCCTAACATCAACCCCAGCAGACATCCCTGAAACTGCTGCAAACAGGTTTGGGTGATTTATTGCAATGTGCAAAGCACCAAAGCCCCCCATTGATAAGCCTGTGATTGCACGGCCACTTTTAGACCGATTGGTCGAATATTTAGAATCGATATAATTTAGTAAGTCGTCTGCGATATAGGTTTCGTATTGTGAGCTTTTGTCGATATCTGAATCCAAATACCACGAACCAAAATTGCCATCTGGATTAACAATGATGACATCATATTGGTCTGCTAATTTTTCAATGTTTGTCAGCTTTGTCCAATCGCTGTGATTGCCACTATAGCCATGTAATACATAGATAACATTGTACTCTTTTGAGTCTTGATAGCCATCAGGTAATGTCACCGTTACGGGTTTTTCGATGCTGGTTTTTTTGCCCTTAAATATGTGGGTATCAGTTTGGTAGGCACAAAGCGGTAAGCTGAAAACGAGAGACAGCGTACAAAGCAACTTTTTCATCATTAATTCCTTTTTCTTATTATATTTTCATTTCTCACACTAGATGTAAATAACTGAATAGTTGATAGATTTTAATCTTAATTTTTAAATTAAATGAACTGCTAAAAAACCACTCGAATGATATAGTAAGGCCACTTTGATTTTTAAAAAGCGTCGTCTATGTATCGTTTATTTGAGCGGATGACTAATCCGTTTCCTAAAGAGCAACCCTCTCAGCCACCTAATAGCTTATTTGCTTTTTGCCGTCATTATACCCGTGGCATGGAACTATCACTGCTATTTATGTCTTTGAGTGCCGCAGCGCTCGCTATTTTAGAAGTATCGCTATTTAGTTACATGGGGCAACTGGTCGATTGGCTTGGCGAATATACCCCAGATACCTTGTTTGTAGAGCAGCAGGCTGAACTTACAAAAATGGCGGTTATGTTGCTGGTGGTGTTACCTATTGTCGTGTTCTTTCACTCAGCGGTGTTACATCAAGCGCTCCTTGGCAACTATCCTATGTCTATCCGTTGGTTAGCACACCGTTATTTGCTTCGTCAGAGTGTTAGTTTTTATCAAAACGAATTTGCCGGCCGTATTGCGACAAAAGTCATGCAAACCTCATTAGCTGTTCGTGAATCAGTGATGAAATTGCTCGATGTATTAATGTATATCGTTGTCTACTTTGGCGCCATGGTGTTTTTGGTCGCAGAATCTGACTGGCGTTTGATGTTGCCATTATTGATTTGGCTAGTTTTATACGCCGCTATTCAAATGTATTTTGTACCTAAGCTAAAAAAAGTAGCCAGCTCGCAAGCTGATGCACGCTCAGAAATGACCGGACGTGTAGTTGATAGCTACACTAACATTTCGACTATCAAATTGTTCTCGTACACACAGCGAGAAGAACAATATGCAAAAGATAGCATGGATGTATTTTTACAGCCGGTATATAAGCAAATGCGCCTAGTTACCAGCCTAAACTTCTCTATCAACACGCTAAATTACTTATTGGTATTTAGTATTGCTGCCCTCTCTTTATATCTATGGTCAATTAGCGCCATCAGTGTTGGTGCTATCGCCATTGCGGTGAGTTTATCGCTGAGATTAAACGGTATGGCACAGTGGATCATGTGGGAGATCAGTAGCCTATTTGAAAACATTGGTACTGTTGCTGATGGTATGAAAACCCTATCAACGCCGATTGAAGTTGATGATAAAGAAAACGCAAGCACTCTTACTGTTAATGAAGGGTCGATAAGCTTTGAGAATGTGCAATTTAACTATGGTAAAGCTGCCAACGAGACCCACCGCGGCCCTGTTATCAATGGCTTAAATCTAGACATTAAACCGGGTGAAAAAATAGGTTTAGTGGGTCGCTCTGGCGCGGGTAAATCTACCTTAGTGAATTTATTACTGCGTTTTTATGATGTTGACTCGGGCACAATTCGTATTGATGGTCAAAACATCGCTGAGGTAAGCCAAGAAAGCTTACGTAAGCACATTGCGATGGTGACGCAAGATACCTCACTGTTACACCGCTCAGTAAAAGACAACATTCTTTATGGTAGACCCGATGCAACTGAAGATGAAATGCTTGCGGCCGCAAAGCAAGCAGAAGCAATTGAGTTCATCGAAGACCTTGAAGACAGCAAAGGCAATAAAGGCTTTGCCGCACAAGTTGGTGAACGCGGTGTGAAGCTTTCTGGTGGTCAACGTCAACGTATTGCTATTGCACGAGTCCTTCTAAAAGATGCGCCAATTCTTATATTGGATGAAGCAACCAGTGCTCTTGATTCTGAAGTTGAAGCCGCGATTCAAACCAGCCTAGACGATTTAATGACTGGCAAAACAGTAATTGCCATTGCACACCGTTTATCAACTATTGCACAAATGGATAGGCTCATTGTGCTTGATGAAGGTGGCGTGGTTGAACAAGGCTCTCATGAGCAATTAATCGCACAAGGTGGCATCTATGCTGCCCTGTGGTCACATCAAACCGGTGGCTTTATCGGCGTTGAGTAGCTAGGTTTTCACTATTAAAAAAGGCATTGAATGAGTATTCGTTCAATGCCTTTTTTATATGTTAGAAATGCCGTTTAAATCAAACGTAAACCAATCAGAATGAGCATCACAATATTTGCCAAAGCAGCGATTAAAAAGAAATAGCTGCGTGGGCTTGGGTTCTTCTCCGTAGCCACACCATAATACAGCAGCATATGAATGATTCTGGCTATCACATACATCCAAATACACAGTGCAAATGCGCTGCTGTTCAAGTTTAAAAAGAACCCCAGAAATACGGTACCTAAAAATAACGGGCTATTTTCTAAGGTATTCATAAATGTGCGATGCGAACGAAACACAAAGCTGTCATGGCTTAATGAATTATCGAGTTTACCAGGCACCGCATTGGGTTGTTTGGCTTTAATGACAGAAGCAATTATCCACTGAATAGTCAGCATAATTAGATAAACATACACAGCCGCATATGCTGAAAAAGTAAGTTCAGGCATTTTCATTTCCTTTTGTATAACAACATGAATGCCTATTCCTTGCAAAAAACCAACCAAACCAAAAACTAAATTAACTTACTGATTTTAAATAATTATCTATCTGTTAAAAACTATGTATGCTGTGCCACTGTTACCTATTTTGTATAAAATTTACAGAGTGGATAGATATTTGTTAAACACATGAACTTAACGCAACTCGCCTCTTTTACTTTACCCTTGCTTCGACTCTCTATAGTCTTAAGATCTGTTTTATATAACGATAGCTGTTTTATCTATCAGTTAATGTACTAAAAATAATAATAAAAGGTTTTATCATGCGTTTAGGACCCGGACTTCTTGTTACCGCTGCTTTTATTGGCCCAGGTACTATCACCACAGCAAGTGTTGCTGGTGCTAATTTTGGCTTTGCTCTTATTTGGACTTTATTGTTTTCTGTCATAGCGACTATTTTGCTGCAATCTATGGCAGCTCGTCTTGGTGTGGCTACAGGGTTAGATTTAGCCTCAGCACTTAGAAGCACCATTCAAACACCGATTTTTAAAGCCCTGGCTGTAATATTAGTAATAAGTGCGATTGGCATTGGCAGTGCAGCTTATGAAGCTGGTAATCTGACTGGTGCCAGTTTAGGATTGCAAGAAATACTACCTTCTGTAAACCCATTACTCTCGACTCCCCTTATTGCAGTTTTAGGTGCAGTTCTTTTGTACACTGGCAAACATAAAGTCATTGAGGGTGCGTTAATTGTTCTAGTGGTGTTGATGAGTTTAGTATTTATTTCAACGCTGGTGATGGCGGCTCCGCCACTTGGTGAAGTGCTAAAAGGATTTATACCTAGCTTACCTGATAATTCAATTACCACGGTACTTGCCTTGATAGGCACAACAATTGTGCCCTACAACCTGTTTTTACACTCTGGGGTACTTGCAGAAAAACACGATAGTTCAAAAAATATCGACAAAGTAATCAAAGAAACAAACCTTGATACCGGTATTTCGATAACTTTAGGTGGCATAATCACGTTAGCTATCTTATCAACAGCCTCTGTGGCATTTTACGGTACTGATGCAGGTAAAATTTCAGCGGCCAATATGGCTGTGCAGCTTGAGCCACTTCTAGGTGGTATGGCTCATTATTTCTTTGCTATCGGTTTATGTTCTGCCGGGCTTACTAGCGCAATAACTGCACCTCTTGCGGGTGCTTACGCTGTTTGCGGCATGCTTGGTTGGTCAACACAAATGAGTGATACACGTTTTAAACTGGTTGCTATCACTATCCTTGTTTTCGGTGCACTGGTCGCATCGCTTGGGCTTGATCCGGTTGCGGTTATCATCTTTGCGCAAGCTGCCAATGGTTTATTACTGCCAATTGTAACCTGTTACCTTGTTTGGTTGGTAAATCAAAAATCGGTGATGAAAAGCTACACTAATTCGCTTTTACTTAACCTTGTAATTGTGCCAGTAATACTGCTTATATTTGGCCTTAGCCTTTATAAACTAAGCAATCTAATTTTTTAGTTTTTAGTTTGAAAATATGTATTAAAAAAAGGCCGCAAGTTTGCGGCCTTTTCATATGTTGAGCGCTTATTTAGTATAAGCGCGTGGCATCGCTGAATCAGTTGTATAACGATCGCGTAGTTTATCTTGACGCGCTTCGGTTGAAACCTCTTCACCGTTGATCCACATTTTGCTTACGTGTGAGTTAAGCTCAAATGGATCTGCAGACCACATAACTAGGTTTGCACGTTTACCTTTGGCAATTGCGCCTGAGTTTAAACCAAAAACATCAGCAATATTGCTGGTTACTGCGCTAAGTGCACCTTGTTGGCTCATACCGTATGACACAGCATTACCTGCATCAAAACGTAATTGGTATACATTGTGGCTTGAGTCACCAGCAACACCAATAATGACTTTTACACCAGCTTTTTCAAGCTTACCTGCGTTAGCAAGGTTTGCATGTAATGAGTCAAAGCTACCCGGTAAGTTAGCCATAGAGCTGATGATCACAGGAACATCCGCTTTAGCTAGAGCATCCGCAACCACAACAGCATCATCACCGCCATGAATCACTAAATTGATGCCATAGGTTTCTTTTAACTTAACAAGCTCATAGATGTCTGATGCGCGTTGAACACTCGCAATCAGTGGCATATCACCCGCAAGCACAGCTGCTAGCACTTTTTGCTCTGTTGATGGCTCTTTTTTGTCATCTTTTTTAGCTGACTTTTCGCCTTCAAGCTTGTCGATAAGTGTTTTCATCGACATAGCACGTGAGCCTTTACTCTTTTCACCTAAATGAACAACAAGTGCAACTTGCTTTTTATTTACGCTTTCAAAGCTACCTGATAGATCAACTACAGATGCAAGACCCGCAAAGATACTGTCACCGCCGTTTGGTACAATTACGTCTTGTGTAATGCCGCCTTTGCGTGCATAAGGAATTAAGCTACTGCGTGGGTTGAATGCAAGGCTTGGATCAAAATCAATCCCCGCTTTGTCGTCACCACCATCGCGCGACCCTGCAACAGCACCCACTTCGACTAAGCCTAATTGGTTCATAGTGCCAATAAAGCCAGCAGTCACGATTTGGCCTTTTGCATCAATGGTTGTATCCGCGTTGATAGATGCTGGGTTAATAGCAACAATTTTGCCATCTTCAATAACAATGCTTGCGCCTTCAAGTACGCCTTGCTCTGTTGAAGTGTGTAGTGTTGCATTTACAATCGCTACCGATGCAGCACTTGCTGTCGCAGAAAATAAGCCAGCAGCAACAAGTGACAGCTTTAATGATTTAGTTAATTTTGTCATCAATGTTACTCCTATTTTTGACCTAGCATGAAATCACTTTGTGCTTGGTATTTATCATCGTTACGATCATAAACTTTGGCACCATCGATAAATACTTGTTCAGCTTTCGCATAAACACTGAATGGGTTTTGGTTCCAAATAACCACATCAGCTTGCTTACCTGCTTCAAGTGAACCTGTTTTATCATCAATACCTAGCGATTTAGCCGCGTTTGAAGTGATCCACTTGATTGCGTGTTGCTCAGAGATGTCATAGCCCACATCATTCGCGCGATACATAACTTTACCGGCTTCTTGGTTTAAGCGTTGGATAGTTGTATCTGAATCAGAGTGAACAACGGCACATGAATTTTTAACAGCATCTACAATTGCTACGTTCTCTTGAACCATGTCGTAGGCTTCCATTTTAAAGCCCCACCAATCTGGCCAAAGTGCCGCACAGTTACCGTTCTCAGCAAGTAAATCAGCAATTTTGTATGCTTCAACACCGTGATGGAAAGTACCTGAGTGATAGCCGAACTCTTTACCAAGGTCGATCATCATGGCCATTTCTTCTGCTTTATAACAGTGGTTATGGATTAAAATGTCACCTTCTAACACACCAGCTAGTGTATCTAGCTTAATGTCGCGATGAGGTACTGCAGGGTTTTTACCCGCGGCATAATCACTTTCGTATTTATCCCACTCGCGTTTGTACTCAGTCGCTTCAATCCACGCTGTGCGATAGCCCGCCATGTTACCCATACGCGTTGATGGTAAAACACCTTTACGGCCATAAACACGTTTCGGGTTTTCACCACATGCCATTTTTAAACCATACGGTGCTTCAGGAAATTTCATACCCTGCATCGTGTGCGAAGGAATGTTTTTAAGTGTTACACCGCGGCCACCAATTAAGTTTGCTGAACCTGGTAGAATTTGTAATGACGTAATACCGCCTTCACGAGCACGGTTAAAGCCAGGATCTTGTGGCCATACTGAATGCTCAACCCATACTTCTGCAGTCACAGGGCTGGTCATTTCATTACCATCTTGGTGAGATGCCACTGATGGAGTTGGGTATGCACCTAAATGTGAATGCACGTCAATAATACCCGGCGTTACCCATTTACCTTCTGCATCAATTGTTTTATCAGCTTGTACAGAAAGGTCTTTACCTATTTGTTGTACTTTGCCATCAACAAAGAATACATCTGCGTCATCTAAACGTTCACCTGTGCCGGTTAAAACAGTGGCATTAGTGATTAACGTACTTTGTGATGCAAGTGGCTGATAAGTGCTTGGGTATGGGTTTTTGTTAATCGAGACTTTTGGATCTTGTGGGCCATTGTCTTGGCAACCCGCTAACGCGACACCAAGCGCCATAACCAACAAGGATGGTGCAAATTTTTGCATTCTTACGTTCCTCTTTTTTATTATTTAATTACTTTAACTAATTGTTAATTCTAATGCGAGTAAACGAGGCCAGTCACCAATATTCAAGACGAACAACCAGCCTCACAGAGCACTATTTCTTTATGTAGTTGTTATATAGCTGCTCTAACGCACCTTCGGTCGTCAAGCTCGGATCTTTGTTGATAAAATGTTTCACAGTTCGAGTTACAAAATCAGAGTTTTGCTTATGCTGCTTGGCAAAACTTTTAATCAGTGAATCAGCATCGTTAGCTGCGGTTACTTTTTCGTGTCGATGGCGGTATTGACTCAATGCACGGTTAAAATCGCCGTTATAATCTTCTACCACCAGCTTATAGAATTCTGTTCTGTCGACTTGTAAATCATTAATGCAGTAATTAAGCGCGTCTTTAAAGTCATAAAAGACTTTGCCTTGCACATCAAATTCAGCACGCTTCTCACGAATAGTGACACTGGCATCTTCAGTTGCATAGCTATAACCTTGAAATGCAAGTCGCTCTGCTGCCTCTGCACCTAACTTCATGCCTGCTTTAATACTGTGCACAAACTCATCACTCATATCGTGAAGTTCACTCTCATGCCACATGTGATAAATTCTCAGCGCTTTTGCATACTTTGTTGAAAGTTTCTTTTTAAGCTTTGTAACTCGCCCATCAATAGTCAGCACTCGTTCGTTATGCAGTAATGCAAAGCACTCATAACATGCTGGAATTGATATAAATTCAGCCTCTTCGCCTAAATCTATAATGCTTTGCAGCATATGCAGTGGCGGACAAAAATCTCGCTCAGTTGCTTCACAACCACAATAAAAACATTGATTAAAGTGTTTTGATTCAGATGCATAGGCTTGTTGATAATAGCCTGCTAATTTTGTGGTCACTCATGCTCCTTATACTCTGATTAGCCTTTTTAAGAAAAGCTAGAGTTAATACTTAAATGTAACAGCTACGTAAAAATTAAGCCTTTAATACGAGCCAAAACACGTTTTAAAAAATAAATGAAAAAAAATTTCAGCCTATTTGTGTCAAAATTCACACTTTAAAATAGCACTAATCAAGCGGTTAGTTTTACTTGTTCACATCTACATACTTACTTACATCTTGTCGATTTTCATTAACAGCAATTGTTCTTGTTTAGCGTAATACTTTAAATGTGCCCAGCAAACAGGAAGTGTGAAGTATCCATAAAAGCGAGGTCGCACATACTAAACGTAATACGGACAACAACTGGAGAGAAAGATGAATACGTTAACTACAGCACTAGGTACAGCATTAATTTTAGGTTCTTCATTAGCAGCAACTGATGCAAGTGCAGCACAATTTGTCGCAGCAGATAACTCTGTTGGCACGCAAGCTTGCATGGCCATTGCTTCTAACAAACCATTAAACGTATCAAGCACAATGCGCGATCTACGCTTAAGCAAACGAGTAATGACAGAAAAACTACTTTGCAATGATATGACGACTGATAAGTTTGCAAGCACTTATGGTTTTCATAACTCTGCGAAATACTTAAATTTTGAAACAGCAACAAAAACAAGTATTCAAGATATTGCTAAAGTATCTGATGACACAGTGATTGTTATTGCTGGTTCGAAATAATGATGAATTCACTGTAGCAGGTCTTTAAAGGCCTGCTACAAATTCCTTCTTCGTTAAACTAGCGCAGCGATCAGGCCAAATAGGCCGCCAAATACTCCGCCCCAAATCACTAACCAACCTAAATGTTCTTTGATCATGGTTTGAATAATATCTTTCACCATGGTTGGCGTAAGCTCATTCAAACGCTCATCAACTAAACGCTCAACAGTACTGTGCAATGAGCCACCAAGATGAGAGTTGGCAAATAGCTTTTCATCTAGAATGGTTTTAAATTCGTCGCTCTTTGAAATATCAATCACCGCTGCTTTCATTTTTTCAATGAAAGGTTCACGCATCGGCTCAAGCGCATCACGGCCACCAAACATTGATAGCATGCCACCAAACTGTGAGTTTTCGATAACCTCAATTAATGAGTCATAAGCCGGACTTAAATTAACTTCACTGATCACTGGCTCTAAATCAATATTTGGCTTAGCTAACGCCATTACCTGATCGATTTTCTCTTCGGCGAAGAACTCGGTCATTACCAAGTTACGAATAGCCACCTTAAAAGAGGCAAACTTTAAAGTGATAACCCCAGAGCCGTATAAAAATGGTACTTTTTCGAATAGCATGTGAATAGCAAGCCAGTTAGTTACTGCGCCCGATAACGCAAATAAACCAACAGAAAGCACAATTGCTTGTTCAAATAAAAATCCGACTAATACTAAGGCAAGCGCCACTAAATTAGTGATGAGACTTTTATTCATCTGACCCCTCATAAATACTTCGATAAACTTTAACAATATTAACGCTATGGGTTTGTTAATTCATCGTCTTTTTGCCATAGTTTAATTATATGGTTAAAAGGTGAACAAAATTATGTGGAATTCGGTGAATGAACAGATTAGCCAAGCGATGCACTTTGATTTTAAGCATACCTTTAAGCGCCAATTACAATCACCCAATAACGACAAATACTTCCAAATTGGTGATGATCTACACCACTTCTTTGTGAAAGTTGCTCACTTGAGTGATCTAGAGCGCCTAGAGTGCGAAGCCTTTAATCTTGAGCTATTAACCCAAGAAAGCCTATTTATGATCCCAGACTGCATCACCACAGGTTGCAATATTGAGTTTTCATTTATCGTGCTTGAATGGTTAGAGCTTGATAAACAGCCCCATACCAATTGGCATGAAATGGGGGAACACCTTGCCCATTTACACCAAAAGCATACCCAAGCCATGTTCGGCTTAGATAACGATAATTTTCTTGGCCCTACTCTACAACCAAATCGTTGGCACAAAAAATGGGATGTATTTTTTGCTGAAGAACGCATCGGTTGGCAATTGCAGTTATTACAAGAAAAAGGCGTTGAGCTTGTCAACCAAGACACCTTCATCGCTTTTGTTAAAGACGCACTGCATAGCCATGTTGTAGAGCCATCGTTATTGCATGGTGATTTTTGGCGTCGAAATATGGGCTTTTATAATAATGTACCCAGTGTATTTGACCCTGCTTGTTATTATGGTGATCGGGAATGCGATATTGCCATGAGTGAGCTATATGCGCCACTGCCTGATAGCTTTTATGATGCCTA
Source organism: Pseudoalteromonas sp. P1-26 (assembly GCF_001401795.1). NCBI lineage: Bacteria > Pseudomonadati > Pseudomonadota > Gammaproteobacteria > Alteromonadales > Pseudoalteromonadaceae > Pseudoalteromonas > Pseudoalteromonas sp. P1-26. The sequence goes on from NZ_LKDX01000056.1 coordinate 21,036, forward strand.
CAACGAAATCTATCCACTGCAAGCAGGTTACGAGCAACGTAGAGCTATCTATCAACTATACCCTATGCTCAATAATGCCAATATATTTGCTGGGCACTATCTTACTGAAGCAAAACAACAAATTGATCAGCTACTGAAATAAGCACGAAATCACTGTAAAAGGAATGTCACAAACCGCTAAACACAGCTATATTTATCTTATAAAGCGTATTAATAAAGATGCTAACCGAATTGGTAGCACTACGCTTATATCAATTCGGTTAGTGAGTTATATCAATCTAATTAAATCTAGATTCATTTTTGATGAGTTAGGGTTTAATGAAGATTGCAATTTAACGAACTCAGGCATGCCTGATTAAGGTAAAAGCTGATGAAAGACCAATACACACAACGGATTTCATGCCCTCACTGTGGCCACCATATTCATGTTGCACTTGATGCAAGCGACGGTGACCAAGATTACTATGAAGATTGCGCAGCATGTTGCAATCCCATTCATTTAAATATGCATATAGATTACGCACACAACAAACTCGAATTACATGTCGATAGTGACGACGAGCAAATTTTTTAATTTGCTCGTTTGCTATATTTATTAAGCTCGTTTGATGTATTTATTTTGCTTGTTGCGAAAGATAATTTTCGACCGTGTTGATAATGGTATAAGTTTGCTGATCGACTTCGATATTTAACTTATCACCCTCGCGGTAGTTATCAAGATTGGTAATAGAGAGTGTTTCTGGGATCAAGTGTAGCCAAAAGCCCTGCTCATCAACTTCACCTACAGTGAGGCTTGCCCCGTTAACGCTCACAAATCCCTTATAAAGCACGTATTTTTGCCACTCTTTTGCTAATGCTAATTGCATTTTACAGTTATCTTGATGGTGGTTAATTGAAAGTATCTCGGCCATACAATGAATGTGACCTGACACGATATGCCCGCCTAATTCAGTACCAAAAGTCACTGAACGTTCAAAATTCACCGTATCATTGACAGCCAGCATACCTAGGTTGGTTAACTTTAATGTTTCATCAATCACATCAAAATTTATAACACAGCACCCTTTCGTGTCTGATACAAACTTCACCACCGTTAAACAACAACCATTAATGGCTATGCTCGCACCGATATTCAAGTTTTCAGCATATTGCTGATCTACTTTTAAAGCTAGCCTTAGTACACCGCCTTGGTTAGTAGCGTCAACCACAACGGCTTGCGTTTGCACAATTCCAGTGAACATCGCTTTCTCTTTTCTTCATTAAATAGATAACTGCGATTTTTATTGATCTATGAATAGATTACAATGGCTGTCTGTTTATTTAGTCGTGTAATTTATGTCTTTTTGTAGTTGGGAAGCCAAAAGGTTAATTTCGTTAGCCATTCCTGTTTTTTTGGCACAGGTAACCCTTATTTTAATGACGGTTGTTGATACCGTGATGGCAGGCCAAGTGAGTGCAACAGACTTGGCAGCACTTTCTATTGCAACGGGTATTTGGAATCCGTTGATGCTTGCACTGCAAGGCATATTATTGGCGTTAACCGGGATCATAGCGCAGTTTGCTGGTTCAAACGATAAACAAGGTATTAGTCATTATTTTCAACAGGGCCTGTATCTGGCGTTAGTACTTGCCATAATCGGTTTAGGGCTGGCAAGCCTTGCTGATACTGTGCTTAGTCAATTAGATACTTCACAGTCTATTACCCACTTAGCTGAGCAATACATTCATTTTGTTAAATGGGGTATTTTTGGTTTTTTACTTTTCAGTGTGTACCGAAATATCACTGAAGGTATGGGAATGACCAAACCTGCTTTTTACATTAGTTTAATTGGCTTAGCAGTTAATATTCCGGCCAACTACGTATTTATACACGGTAAATTAGGTTTTCAAGCGTACGGTGGCGCGGGCTGTGGTATTGCCACGGCGCTGGTATTTACAGCAATGGCGTTAACTCAGGTTATTTATTGTCACTTTAACAAAAAGATTGATGCCAAAGCATTGCTAGCCAATTTCGAAGCGCCAAAGCCCGCTACTTTGTGGACTATCACCAAAGTAGGTATTCCAATTTCATTAGCTACTTTTTTTGAAGTAACGCTATTTGCTTGTATTCCTTTGTTTATAGCACACTTAGGTGCGGTTGCTGTTGCCGGTCACCAAATTGCAGCCAGTGTGACGACATTACTGTTTATGATGCCGTTGAGCCTCTCAATTGCCATTAGCATTCGAATAGGCAATTTGTTTGGCCAACAACATTATCAGCAGTTAAAAAATGCCGTTAAAACGAGTTATATTCTCGCGGCAATTATTGCTTTTTTACTGGCAAGTGTGACCTTTTTTGCTCGAGATATTATAAGCCAATTGTATTCTGACAACCCTGAAGTATTAGCTCTTGCTTCTTCAATCATGGTACTTGCTTGTATCTACCAGTTACCAGATGCCCTGCAAGTTTCTGCCAATGGTATTTTACGTGGATTGAAATACACGGCACCGATTGGTTATATCACCTTTGTATCCTATTGGTTGATCGGCTTTGCGCTTGGCTTCGTACTTGCTCGTACAGATTTAATTGTTCCAGCACTGGGCCCTCATGGCTTTTGGATAGGTATTATTGTGGGGTTAAGTGCCGCAGCAATTATGTTGATGTTCACTGTTCATAAGCGATTTAAACATGCACCTTTTTTGCAAAACCAATAGCCTTTTAAACTCTATCATCGCAACAGCGTGCCTGGCACTTATTGCCTGCACGCCCTCTTCCGGTGATGTAAATCACACCTACGCACAAAGATTAGAAAACGTACTTAAAACTGAAAGTTTTAAACTCTCTAAACCAAGTACACTAACTGTTAACCGCTTTTCTGAAAATACTGAAGATAAAGCAACCATTGGCATGCTTGAACTTGCCCAGTTACGTCAATGTAAACTTGCAACCCTTATTGCTGAGCACAATAACCAGCTTGGCAAAACAGCGACGCCTGCTAACATTCTTAGTTATCAAATTAAGTTTATTCAAAGCGCAAATGAGTGCTTAGAAAGCTTTGAAGATCAGGATGATCTGTTTGAAAAAATAAAACTCACCGCAGTACAAAAGCAAGCAAACCTTCCTAACTACTTTAAAGCTATGCTGCTCAACGAAAGCGAGTTTAAGCAAATCTGGCAGCTAAGTTCGACTCACATTGATGAAAACACCGCAGGTTTTAGCGAAACCGTGAGCGCGATGGAGCAAATTGCTAAATTAAACAACCATATTAATAACGGCAAAATAAACGCTGTAGACCCTGAGCAAATCATCAACCAACTCGAAGTATTAAACCGTTTTAAATACAACAAGCTTCTTATTTCGGCGGCAAGGGTGCAAACACATTACAATCAACAAATAACAGCGCTGCTCAAGCAGTACTCAAAAGATGAGCTCTGCCCTGCGAACAAGAATAAACAAAAGGCACAAACGCTAAGTAATGTGTTTAAAAAGTTTTATTTAGAGCAATTACAGCCCTATCAATCATTCTTAGTGGGTCGATTAGAAACCCTACAACCTCTTTACCAGCAAATATGGCGTGACACAGAAATGGGCAAATTTGTAGAGAGCGATAGTAATGATGCAATTTTACAAAATCTAAAGCGCTCAGCTAAAAGCCATGTCACTTGGTGGCAAGGTTTTTATAGAAGGTGCGAAATTAGTCCGTTATGAATAAAAAACCAGCACTTAGCATAAAAATAGCTAAAGCTGCTTGATTCACACAACCAGTCGCTATATATTAGCCTCCGTTGTTTAGCCACGCTAACAACCATTTAAAATCAAAATACAACCGTAGCTCAGTTGGTTAGAGCACTACCTTGACATGGTAGGGGTCGGTGGTTCGAATCCACTCGGTTGTACCAATCTTGATTTTAACATCTCAGTACGACCGTAGCTCAGTTGGTTAGAGCACTACCTTGACATGGTAGGGGTCGGTGGTTCGAATCCACTCGGTCGTACCAATTCTAAATTTTCCGAATTATAAATTTAAAAGCTCAGTTGGTTAGAGCGCTACCGCTCTCTATGGCCCACGCCAAAATCGGTGGTTCGAATCC
>NZ_LKDX01000057.1:0-24578 GCF_001401795.1 Pseudoalteromonas sp. P1-26
GTAAGCATCGGCGATTAGCGCAGTTTGGTAGCGCACTTGGTTTGGGTCCAAGGGGTCGCAGGTTCAAATCCTGCATCGCCGACCACTTTACTCTTTGTAAATGGTGCTTACAGGCAAACTTATGAAGTTTTCGATGCGCCCGTAGCTCAGCTGGATAGAGCAACGCCCTTCTAAGGCGTTGGTCGAAGGTTCGAATCCTTCCGGGTGCGCCATTTGAAAATATGTAAATGCCGTGGTGATTGTAGCTCAGTTGGTAGAGCCCCGGATTGTGATTCCGGTTGTCGTGGGTTCGAGCCCCATCAGTCACCCCAATTTACTCTAAGATATCGGCGATTAGCGCAGTTTGGTAGCGCACTTGGTTTGGGTCCAAGGGGTCGCAGGTTCAAATCCTGCATCGCCGACCACTTTTAATAAGTGGTCTTTATTTTCAAAACTTCTCTCAGTATCGGCGATTAGCGCAGTTTGGTAGCGCACTTGGTTTGGGTCCAAGGGGTCGCAGGTTCAAATCCTGCATCGCCGACCACTTTTAAAGATTTATGGTCAAAGAACAATTGGTTTGGGTATATCCAATTCAGTCGCAGGTTCAAATCCTGTATCGTCGACCACTTCTCAATTTCTAAATACATCCTTTAATTCAGCTTAATTCTCCTTTGTTATTTTGTTGCGTTCGTTTTTTACGCATTTAAACGCTGATTGCTGCTATATACGCCAAATAATTGCCCCCCAGACTCGACTATCATAAATATTAGGTTATAATGCCGCGTCTATTGTTTAACATAGTGCCCATAGGGGCAAAGCAGCAATGGTATCTCATGGTTACAATGCGCCGTTTTAAGTTGAAATATTCAGCGTTAAAACTTGCTATCACTCATGGAGATCACCTTGTTTGTAAGGAAGGCGAACAGTCGCCAAAATTGAAGATTGAGGTAAATCATGCAAGTTTCTGTTGAGACGACTCAAGGCCTTGAGCGCCGTCTGACCATCACCGTTCCTGCAGAGAACGTTGAGACTGAAGTAAAAAAACGCTTACAACAACTGTCTAAAACCCAGCGTATCGATGGTTTCCGTCCTGGTAAAGTACCAGCGTCTATCATCAACAAGCGTTACGGTGCTGCAGTACGTCAAGAAGTTGCTGGCGAATTAATGCAACGCAACTACATCGAAGCAATCGTTTCTGAAAAAATTAACCCAGCTGGTTCTCCTACTTTCGCTCCTAAAGCGTTAGAAGCTGGTAAAGATTTAGAGTTCGATGCAACTTTCGAAGTTTACCCAGAAGTTGAAATTCAAGGTTTAGATAAAATTGCTGTTGAAAAACCAGCTGTATCTGTAACTGACGAAGACCTAGCTAACATGCTAGAAACTCTACGTAAGCAACACGCTTCTTGGGCTGAAGTTGACGCAGCTGCAGGCGAGAACGACCGTGTAACTATCGACTTCGTTGGTTCTATCGAAGGCGAAGAGTTTGAAGGCGGTAAAGCTGAAGACTTCCCACTAGAACTTGGTCAAGGTCGTATGATCCCAGGTTTCGAAGACAACATCGTTGGCAAAAAAGCGGGCGAAGAAGTTGTTGCTGAAGTAACTTTCCCTGAAGAGTACCACGCTGAAAACCTTAAAGGTAAAGCTGCTACTTTCGCAATCACTGTTAAGAAAGTTGAAACTCAAGAGCTTCCTGAGCTTAACGACGAGTTCGCAACTAAATTCGGTGTAGCTGAAGGCGGTGTTGACGCTCTTAAAGAAGAAGTTAAAAAGAACATGACACGTGAGCTTGACCAAGCAGTTAAAGCTAACGTTAAAGATCAAGCTATCAAAGGTCTTTTAGCTAACAACGAAATCGAAGTGCCAAAAGCGCTAGTAGATCAAGAAATTGATGCACTACGTCAGCAAGCTGCACAACGTTTCGGTGGCGACGCTAAAAACATGCCTGAGCTTCCAGCTGAATTATTCCACGAGCAAGCTGTAACTCGCGTTAAGACTGGCCTATTACTAGGTGAAGTAATTAAAGCGAACGAGCTTAAAGTTGACGACGCTAAAGTTGAAGAGTTAATCGCAACTGTAGCTTCTGCATACGAAGATCCAACTGAAGTAGTAGAGTACTACAAAGCAAACGATCAGCTTATGCAGCAAATGCGCAACGTAGCGATGGAAGAGCAAGCAGTTGAAGCTATCCTAGCTAAAGCAAACGTGACTGACGTTGAAAAAGCATTCGACGACATCATGAATCCACAGCAAGGTGCTTAATAAGTCATTGACTTAAGCTCTCGCTAGCGATTAAATGGCTCGTGTTACCCTGTATTTATACAGCGTACTCGGGCCATTTTAGTTTGTGGTATCAGTTTCAAAAAAACCAACAATACTGATGTTATTTCAGAACTTTTTTCGGCGAGGATTGAATTTGTTCTGATAAGTTCCTATATAGTTATAAAGATTGAATAGACAGCTTAACTTACATTAGTATAAATGTGCTTTCCTTATAGTAAGGATGAGTCGCAGCGGATAAGGAATTAAATAAGAATGAATAGCGGTATGATAGACCCTCTAAACGCACTAGTCCCTATGGTTGTTGAACAAACAGCTAAAGGTGAGCGCTCATATGATATTTACTCACGTCTTTTAAAAGAGCGCATTATTTTCTTAACTGGCCAAGTAGAAGATAACATGGCTAATTTGATTCTTGCGCAAATGCTGTTTTTAGAATCAGAAAACCCAGAAAAAGATATTTATCTTTACATTAATTCGCCAGGCGGTTCTGTGACTGCGGGTATGGCAATTTACGATACAATGAATTTTATCAAGCCTGATGTAAGCACTATTTGTGTTGGCCAAGCGGCAAGCATGGGTGCATTCTTGCTATCAGGTGGCGCTAAAGGTAAGCGTTTTTGTTTACCTAACTCACGTGTAATGATCCACCAACCATTAGGTGGCTTCCAAGGTCAGGCATCTGACTTTGAGATCCATGCCCGTGAAATTTTATCAATTAAAGATAAGTTAAACCGTTTAATGGCTGAACATACTGGCCAGCCACTCGATGTGGTTTCTCGTGATACAGACCGTGATAACTTTATGACTGCTAGCGAAGCAGTTGAATACGGCCTAGTTGACTCAGTATTTTCAAGCCGCGATTCGAAGTAATCTGAATAGCTAATAATAACGTATTGTTAGCTATCACCCTTTACTATGCGAAAACTGATATTCTTTGATATAGTTAAACATAGTGAATTAGCAGTAGCCCAGTGCTACTGCCAACGTAATAAATGAGGTAGCTGAATGTCTGACACTCCTACAGACGGCGACAAAAGTAATAAATTGTTATACTGCTCTTTCTGCGGCAAAAGCCAGCACGAAGTTCGCAAACTAATTGCTGGCCCTTCAGTATATATTTGTGATGAATGTGTAGAGCTGTGTAACGATATTATCAGGGAAGAAATCAAAGACATTGCGCCGAAGCATAATGCGTCTGATAAACTGCCTGTGCCGAAAGAAATTCGTGATCACTTAGATGATTACGTGATTGGCCAAGACCACGCTAAAAAAGTGCTGTCGGTTGCGGTATACAATCACTATAAACGTTTACGCAATCAAACAATCAATGCAGATATTGAGCTTGGTAAGAGTAATATTCTATTAATTGGTCCTACAGGTAGTGGTAAAACATTACTTGCTGAAACCATGGCTCGTTTACTTGATGTACCATTCACGATGGCCGATGCAACGACACTAACTGAAGCAGGTTATGTAGGTGAAGACGTTGAAAACATCATTCAAAAGCTACTGCAAAAATGTGATTACGACGTAGAGAAAGCACAACGTGGTATTGTTTACATTGATGAAATCGACAAGATTTCTCGTAAGTCTGACAATCCATCGATCACCCGTGACGTATCGGGCGAAGGTGTACAACAAGCCTTACTTAAGCTAATTGAAGGTACGGTTGCATCTGTGCCACCACAAGGCGGCCGTAAACATCCACAGCAAGAGTTCTTGCAAGTTGATACTTCTAAGATCCTATTTATCTGTGGCGGTGCGTTTGCTGGCCTAGATAAAGTGATTGAACAACGCAGCCATAAAAATACCGGTATTGGTTTTGGTGCTGAAGTTAAGCAATCATCAGGTAGCCGTAGCTTAAGTGAAACATTCAAAGATGTTGAACCAGAAGATTTAGTGAAATACGGTTTAATTCCAGAGTTCATCGGTCGTCTTCCGGTTGTTGCGACACTCACAGAGCTAGATGAAGCGGCGCTTATTCAAATTCTGAGCGAACCAAAAAATGCATTAACCAAACAGTTCTCTGCATTATTTGCGATGGAAGATGTTGAGCTTGAGTTCCGCGAAGATGCACTTAGCGCAATTGCTCATAAAGCAATGGAGCGTAAAACAGGTGCTCGTGGCTTACGTTCAATCGTTGAAGGCGTATTACTTGATACTATGTATGAATTACCTTCGATGGATGATGTTAGCAAAGTGGTTATTGATGAAACCGTTATAAAAGGTGAATCAGACCCAATTTTGATTTACCAAAGCGGTAACCAAGACAAAGCTGCATCAGAATAAAGCTGTAATAGTTTAAAAGTTAAGCAGTTGAACACGAAAAAGGAGCCAAAGGCTCCTTTTTTTATAAATATGTTGAACTTTCCCTTACATATCCCCATATACTTGAGTAATCTTTAAAATAAATGAAGTGCGAAGAGAATATAATGACGCTTGAGAGAACAGATCGAGTCGAAATCCCCGTGTTGGCACTGCGCGATGTAGTGGTTTATCCACACATGGTGATCCCGCTATTTGTTGGTCGTGAAAAATCAATAAAATGCCTAGAAGCGGCGATGGACAAGGACAAACAAATTTTCCTAGTGGCGCAAAAAGACGCCTCTGTTGATGATCCGCAGCAAGATGATATCTACCGTGTTGGCACCATTGCCACAGTACTTCAGTTATTAAAGTTACCTGATGGCACCGTTAAAGTGCTTGTTGAAGGCACACAACGTGCGAGCGTTGAAACGTTTTTAGATAACGATGATTTCTTTGTGGCAGAAGCACAGTTCATCGAATCAAGCCATATCGACGAGCAAGAACAAGATATCTTTATTCGCAGCGCAATTAGCCAATTTGAAGGCTACGTAAAGCTTAATAAGAAGATCCCACCTGAGGTACTTACTTCTGTGTCTGGCATCGATGAAGCTGCACGCCTTGCTGATACCATGGCAGCACACATGCCGCTTAAGGTACCTGAAAAGCAAAAAGTACTTGAGATTGCCGATGTGACTGAGCGTCTTGAATACTTAATGGCACTGATGGAAGGTGAGATTGACTTACTGCAAGTTGAGAAAAAAATCCGTACCCGCGTGAAAAAGCAGATGGAAAAGTCGCAGCGTGAGTATTACCTCAACGAGCAAATGAAAGCGATTCAAAAAGAGCTTGGCGAACTTGATGATGTACCCGATGAATTCGAAGCAATTAAAAAACGCATCGAAGAGTCTGGTATGCCTAAAGAAGCGCAAGAGAAAGCAAATGCTGAGTTATCTAAATTAAAAATGATGTCGCCGATGTCGGCGGAAGCAACTGTCGTGCGCTCGTACATTGATACGTTAATCAATGTACCTTGGAAAAAACGCTCTAAGGTGAAAAAAGACTTAGCTGGCGCACAAAAGATTTTAGATAGTGACCATTACGGCTTAGATAAAGTTAAAGAGCGTATTATTGAGTATCTAGCGGTGCAGCAGCGCACTAATAAGCTTAAAGGCCCAATTTTATGTTTAGTCGGTCCTCCTGGTGTAGGTAAGACTTCACTTGGTCAGTCAATCGCACGTTCTACAGGTCGTAAATATGTGCGTATGGCATTAGGTGGCGTTCGTGACGAAGCGGAAATCCGTGGTCACCGCCGTACTTACATTGGTTCTATGCCTGGTAAGTTAATCCAGAATATGACTAAAGTTGGTGTAAAGAACCCATTATTCTTATTAGATGAAATCGATAAGATGTCATCAGATATGCGTGGCGACCCAGCATCAGCATTACTTGAAGTACTTGATCCTGAGCAAAACAGCCATTTTGCCGATCACTACTTAGAAGTTGATTACGACTTATCTGATGTGATGTTCGTGGCAACATCAAATAGCTTTAATATTCCAGGTCCATTATTAGACCGTATGGAAGTGATTCGTTTATCGGGTTACACCGAAGACGAGAAACTAAACATTGCTAAACAACACTTGATTCCAAAACAAGTTAAGCGCAATGGTTTAAAAGAGCATGAAGTTGAAATTGCTGACAGCGCAATTATTGGCATTATCCGCTACTACACACGTGAAGCGGGCGTTCGTAACTTAGAGCGTGAAGTGTCAAAACTATGCCGTAAAGCAGTTAAAAACATCCTGCTTGATAAAGACACTAAAAAGGTCCTTATCGACGATAACAACCTTGAAGAGTTCTTAGGTGTACAACGCTTTGATTATGGTAAAGCAGAAGACGGTGACCGTATTGGCCAAGTAACGGGTCTTGCGTGGACTGAAGTAGGTGGTGATTTACTAACTATTGAATCTGCAGCTGTACCAGGTAAAGGCAAGCTAACTTACACAGGTTCGCTTGGTGATGTAATGCAAGAGTCAATTCAGGCTGCGATGACGGTCGTTCGTAATCGTGCTGAAAAACTTCGCATTAATAGCGACTTCTATGAGAAACGTGACATTCATGTTCACGTGCCAGAAGGTGCAACACCAAAAGATGGCCCAAGTGCTGGTATTGCCATGGTAACTGGTTTGGTATCGAGCTTAACGGGTAACCCAGTGCGCTCAGATGTTGCAATGACAGGTGAAATCACATTACGTGGTGAAGTATTACCTATTGGTGGCTTAAAAGAGAAGCTATTGGCAGCGCATCGTGGTGGAATTAAAACCGTTATTATTCCAAAAATTAACGAACGTGACTTAAAAGAGATCCCAGACAACGTATTAGAGGGCCTTGAAATTCACCCAGTTACATGGATTGATGACGTTTTAAAACTGGCTTTGAAGCACCCAGTTGAGAGTTTTTCTGTCGAAACTGAAAAAAACCAGTAAAAAACCAGTAAAAAACCGCAAAAAAGTGCATTTAGGGGCTTTTCAAATACAAAGGGTATGATAAGTTAAGCACTAGTTTTCAAGCCTAGGCCTTATGTGGCCTAGGGTTGAGAAAAATATAATAAACTGAGCATAAACTTAATTTGCTCATAAATTTTCAAAACAGTGATGTTATTTTTTATAAAAACAATCGCTCTTGATAATAACAATGAAAGAGGATGATATTGTGAATAAATCTCAATTAATCGATCAAATCGCAGCTGACGCTGACATTTCTAAAGCGGCTGCAGGTCGTGCACTAGATTCATTCATCGAGGCTGTTTCAGGCGCTCTTAAAGATGGCGATTCAGTAGCGCTAGTTGGCTTTGGTACTTTCTCTGTACGTGAGCGTGCAGCGCGTTCAGGTCGTAACCCGCAAACTGGTGAGACTATCCAGATTGCTGCAGCAAACATTCCTTCTTTCAAAGCAGGTAAAGCGCTGAAAGACGCAGTAAACTAATCATTAAAGATTAGTTGGTGAGAGATACCTAATCACACTTAAATTGAATTTAGGTAACTTATCACCAGTTACTTCAAGTGAAAAAGCGTATCTGGTAAGATACGCTTTTTTTACATGAGCAGGGTTAATTTGTACCTGATCAGAATAGAGATAGATAAATGCTTGAGAAAATCAGAGAAGGTTCGCAGGGACCTGCAGCCAAAATTATTTTAGGCGCGGTGATTTTATCTTTTGCTTTAGCTGGGATCGGTGGTTATTTAGGACAAACCACAGAGCAACCCGTTGCAGAAGTAAATGGAGTTAAAATTAGCCAAACCGAATTCAGCCGTGCATACCAAAACGAACGTAACCGTTTAGAACAACAATTTGGTGAATACTTCGCACAAATCGCTGCTGATCCAAATTACATGGCACAAATTCGCCAAGGCGTAATCGACCGTTTAGTACAACAAGAATTGCAAACTCAACTAGCGGCAGAATTAGGTCTTCGTGTAAGTGACGAAAGTGTTCGTAAAGCAATTTTAGAAATGCCTTACTTCCAAGTAGGCGGCCAGTTTAGCAACGACCGCTACTTACAAGTTATTCGTCAAATGAATTTCCAACCAGATGCTTTCCGTGAATATTTACGTGAAGACATGACACGCAGCCAATTAGTAGGTGCTGTTGCTGGTACAGATTTCATCTTAGAAAATGAATTAAACAACAGCGTTGCTCTACAACAGCAAACGCGCAGTATTGATTACTTAGTTGTTGCTAAAGAATCATTACAAGCAGGTATCGAAGTAACAGAGCAAGAAATTGCTGATTACTATGAGTTGAATCAACCGCAATTCTTAGCACCAGAGCAAGTGTCTGTAAGCTACATTGACTTAAATGCAGCTACCTTAACGCTTGATTCAAGTGTTTCAGAAGAAGATATCAAAGCTTACTATGATCAAAACAGTGCACAATATGTTGAGCCTGAAAAACGTCGTGTATCGCACATCTTAATTGATAACAGCGAAGACGACGATGCAGCAAAAGCGAAAGCTGAAGAGCTACTAGCGCAGTTACAAAACGGTGCTGATTTTGCTGAGCTAGCTGAGTCATCTTCTGATGACGTAGTGAGTGCAGAAATGGGCGGCGACCTAGACTGGATTGAACGTGACATGATGGACCCTGCGTTTGAAGATGCAACGTATGCACTTGAAAGCAAAGGCGACATTTCTGACGTTGTAGAATCAGAGTTTGGTTATCACATCATCAAACTTACTGATATTCAAACACAGCAAGTTAAACCATATGCTGACGTAAAAGATGAGCTTCGCGCTGAACTTGAGCGTACTAAGAAAATTAATGCGTTCTATGAAAAGCAAACTCAAATGGGTGAGCTTGCGTTCGAAATTTCAGATACTTTAATTGATGCAGCAGAAGCAGCAGGCGTTGAAGTACAGAAAACAGAACTTGTTACTCGCAATGCATTACCTGAGCCGTTAAACAACCCACAAGTTGTTACTGCTATTTTCTCACCTGAAGTGTTAGAAGACCGCATGAACTCAGAAGTAATTGAAGTAGGCGATGAGCATGCTGTTGTTGTTCGTGTAAACGATCACAAAGCTGCGACTACGAAAGCACTAGCAGATGTTTCTGAGCAAATTAAGGCGACGTTAGTTTCACAAAAAGCATCGGAGCTTGCTAAAGAAAAAGCACGCACTCTATACGCTGAGATCGAAGCTGGTAAGAGCCTAAACGAAGTTGCACAAGCTGAAGGCCTAACAGTACGCCAAGAAGCTGCACTTGCTCGTCAAGCTTACACAGTGTCACCAGCTATTGTTCAACAAGCTTTCAAAATGGCTCACCCACAAGGTGCACCAGAGGTTGAAGTTGTTGACCTAAACAATGGCGATGCGGCAATTGTTGCGTTAAAAGCAGTTAATCCAGCGACTGAAGTTGAGATTAATGAGCAACAAAAGCAAAACATCACTATGGCTCAAGTGAATAAAAACTACATGGTATTTATTGCAGCACTAAAAGCACAAGCTGAAGTGCAAGTACCGCAAGCGACTCAAGCTGCTGAATAAAATAATTAGCAAACTGAGTTAAATAAAAGGCGCCTACTGGCGCCTTTTTTGTTACCGTTAAAGGTAATGCAAGTTACAAGGAGCATTTATGGAGTACAGTCTGATCGAGCAGCTACCAAGCGCAGAAGAGTACTGTGATATGCGCCTCAAAGCTGGCTTATCAGCACGTTCATTAGCGGCTGCAAAGGCGGGGTTACCAAACTCTCTTTATGCTATTTGTATTCGTAAAAACGATGAGTTGATTGGCATGGGCCGCGTTATTGGTGATGGCGGTTGTAATTTTGAAGTGGTTGATATTGCAGTATCACCTGAATATCAAGGACAAGGGTTAGGGCGTGTCATTATGGAACATGTTGACCGCTACATTGAATCTGCCGCCTTTGAAGGTAGTTATGTCACTATGGTCGCTGACAAACCTGGCTTTTACGAAAAGCTTGGCTACAAGTTTGTCGCACCACAAAGCCAAGGGATGTATAAAAAGTTTTGATACGAGTGAAAAGTAACAAGGGGAAAGAGTAAAGCTGCAAGAGTAGAGTTAATTGAGTGATCAAACCGCTCGCGTAGGAGGCGTTTTAACGCCGAATCAAACTGATAGCTTACGGCTGACAGCTGAGAGTTCACTATCAGCAGTTCAACAGTTTCTGCGTTACGCTTGATTGCGGGTTTTGGAAAATCGCTTCAGTTTGGCCGTATTCAACAATCTCACCGTGATCAAGTACCACAAGTTGGTCGCTAATATGACGCACCAAACTTAGGTGATGAGTAATAAGCACATAGCTAAGGCCAGTATCTTTTTGTAGACGCAGTAATAAGTTTACCGTTTGTGCGCGTACAGACGGGTCTAGAGACGATAACGCCTCATCGAGCACTACAACCTTAGGGTCTAAAATTAAAGCCCGTGCAAGCGCTATACGTTGCAATTGTCCACTACTAAACATATGCGGGTAATAGTGCTGATGATCTAAAAGCAAACCCACTTTTGCGAGGGTTTGTTTTATTTTATCTTCACGCTCTTCTTTGTTTAAGTCAGTGTTGTACTGTAAACAGTCGTTAAGCATGTCGCCAATGGTTAAACCCGGGTTCAACGACGCCTCAGAGTCTTGGAAGATCATACGAATGTGGCGACAGTCGTTATCACGCAAGCCATCATTTTCGATGATATTACCATCGAGCAAAATTTGCCCTTTATCAGCGTTATCGGCTCCTGAGAGTAATTTAGCTAAGGTACTTTTGCCTGAGCCGGTTTCGCCGATAATTGCAATGGTTTCACCTTGCCCTAAGCAAAACGAAATATCTCTTAAAACAGAGAATCGTTTGCGTGAAAACAAGCCTGCACGCAGGTTAAAACTCTTTGATAACGCTTGAACTTTGAGCAGTGGTTGCATTATTTCATCGCCTTAATTAATGGGAAATGGCAGGCATAACTATGACTATGATGCTTGGTCAATTTTGGGGTAACCACACATTCTTTTTGTGCTTGTGGGCAACGTGGACCCAAGCGGCAGCCTATTGGCAAATGCTGCAAGGTCGGAATGGTGCCTTTTAAAGCATAAAACGGCTCTTTGTGAGCCAGACCTTGCTCGTAGTCAGGCAAGCTTTTTAACAGTGCTTGAGTATAAGGGTGATATGGCTGACTAAAAATACGATTAGTTGGGCCAGCTTCAACCATTTGTCCGCAGTAAAGAACATGCATGCCATGAGACCACTCAACAATTTCTTCAAGTTCGTGAGAAATCATCAAAATCGACATGTTCTTTAGCTGGTTCAAGCTTTTTAACAGTCTAAATACTTGCGCACGCGTGGTGCTTTCAAGGGCGGTAGTTGGCTCATCGGCAATCAATAGTTTTGGGGTACGCGCAATGGCCATGGCAATCATCACTTTTTGACAAATCCCTTCAGAGAGCTCATGAGGGTAGCTGTCGAGCACCTTTTTATGATCTTTAATACCGACCTTGTGGATTAACGCTTTTACTCTGTCTTTACGCTGTTTATTTCGCTTTAAGAAAAAGCCACTGGTTGCTTGCGCAGGCAGGGTCTCGGCAATTTGGTCGAATATCTTGGCAGTTGGATCTAGGCAGCGACTCGGATCTTGGTAGATCATAGCAATGTCTTGACCTACTAGTTTACGGCGTTGCTCGTTAGATAAGCGCATTAAATCAACACCACGCCAATGCATGCGATCAGCGGTGATATGCCAGCGTTTATTTAAAACCCCAACAATGGCTTTTGCAATTAAGCTTTTACCTGAGCCAGACTCGCCAACTAAAGCATGCACTTCACCTTCTTTTAAGGTCATGCTGACTCTATCAACCGCACGAATAACGGTATCTGAGGTGCGTAACTCTATCGTGAGATTGCGAATATCGAGTAATTGCATAATTAGTCGGCCTTACGTTCTTTAAGCACTTGGCGTAAACCGTCACCTACTAAATTGGTAGACAGTACTGCTAAAAATAATAATACGCCCGGTAAGCCAACAGTCCAAGGGGCAAGGTAAATTAAACCAAGGTTTTCAGCCAAAATAGCACCCCATTCTGTGGTTGGGGGCTGTGCGCCCAATTTTAAAAAGCCAAGTGCCGAGATATCCAAAATAGCGGTAGAAAGCGCCATGGTAAAAATAACCACAATATGCTCGTAAATATTCGGGAAGATACCACGGGCGAGAATATGCCAGTTTGACGCACCATCCAGTTTAAATGCCGTGATGTAGTCTTTGTTAAGCTCTTCAACAATTAAGTTACGTACCGAGTGAATAAACTGAGGCAGTAAAGCTAAAATAATCGCCCATACTGTATTCATTAAGCCCGGGCCAAGAATCGCAATAATAATGATGGCTAGTAACAGCGATGGAATAGATAACGTAATATCAAGCAAGTGATTCAAAAAGCTTGAGCGAATTCCCCGGCTGATCCCAGCAAAAGTACCTACTAACACCCCAATTACTGTGGTGATCAAAGCGGCGACAACCGACAAACCAAAGGTGTAGGTTGCACCATTCATTAAGCGCGATAACACATCTCGGCCTAAATCGTCGGTGCCTAATAAAAAGCGTACGTCACCTGCATCATGCCACGATGGCGGTAACAGCAGTGCATCGCTGTGTTGTTGGTTCACGCCATAAGGTGCAAGGAGTGGTGCAGACACGGCCAGTAACACTAAAGCAATAAACAACCATAAACCCACAAGGGCAGGGTGATTGGTTTTAAATTTTTTCCAAAATCGCGCTAACGGCGATTTATTCGACTCTTCAGAGAATAAATTAAACTTTGCCATGAGCTTGGTTCCGCGATAATGGGTCGAATAATGTATAAGTGAGCTCAGCAATAATGGTAGCTAAAATAACGAACATAGAAACAGCGAGTAAGCCACCTTGAATCGCAGGATAGTCGCGCTGATAAATACTATCGATAAGCCAACGACCAATGCCCGGCCATGAGAAAATAACTTCGGTGATCATCGCAAGGGTGATCAAGGTACTAAACTGTAAACCTATTTGTTTTATAACCGGTAGCAGCGCATTACGCAGAGCGTGGTGAAGGATCAGCTGTGCACGGTTTAAGCCTTTAGCGCGTGCTGTTTTAATGTAACTTTGATCGAGTACTTTCAGCATAGAGTCGCGGGTAAAGCGAACCAATACTGTGGTCGGATACATGGCAAGTACAATAGTAGGCAAGGTTAGGTGGTGTATTGCATCTAAAAATGCCATGCCATCATACGGAAAGTCACCTAATATGATATCGATTAAAATAAAGCCGGTAATTGGTTCAATTTCGTAAAGTAGACCCATACGGCCCGACATCGGAAACCAACCTAGTTGTAGTGAAAACACCATGATCAACAATAGCGCTAACCAAAAAACAGGCATCGAGTAGCCAATAAGCGTGCCTGAGTTTATAAATTTGTCTGGCCATCGTTTGTAGTAAGCAGAAGCTAAAATACCACCCGGTACGCCCACAGCAACCGAGACAAACAATGCGTAAAGGCTAAGCTCTAGCGTTGCAGGAAATAAATCTTGAATATGCTGAAAAACACTTTCGCCTGATGCAAAAGAGACACCCCAATCGCCGTGTAAAATACGGTCTAAAAAGGCAAAGTATTGCACCACATAGTTTTCGGTAAAGTGGAACTTTTCTTCAAGTGCACTGGTTTGTGAGAAGGTGCTATTGGTAATACCGCTTAAGTTAGTTAGCGCATCACCCGGGAACAAAAAGCTCAATGAAAAGGTAAAGATACTCAGTGTCAGCATCATAAACATTAACAGTGCTAAGCGGCGCAGAATATAATCTAGGATCATTATTCTTTCCTCGCGTTAGCTAGTGAAATGCCACCAAACGGGCTTAAGCTGATGCCTTTAACATCACTACTTGCGGCTTGAAAACGCATACCATGGGCTATCGGTAAAATAGGCAGCTCTTGCACTATGATCCGCTGTGCCTGATTGTAGTATTGTTTACGCTTTTCAAGATCTGTTGTATCTAAGGCTTGTGTAAGTAATAAATCAAACTCAGGGTGACACCAATTTGCTGGGTTTTTACCACTGAAAGTCGCAGTACAACTTAATAATGGGCTCATAAAGTTATCAGGGTCTGGCGTATCTGCAGCCCAACCAAGTAACACGCTATCGTGTCTATGTTCACCAATTCGTTGTAAAAAGGTATTCCATTCGTACTCGACGATATTAACGTTCACACCAATCTTGCGTAAATCACTTTGCATCAGCTCAGCCATTTTACGGGCATTGGGGTTATAAATACGGCTTACCGGCATGGCCCAAATATTCATATCAAAGCCATTTTTGTAGCCAGCTTCTGCGAGTAATGTTTTGGCAAGTGCAGGGTTAAATTCAGGCATGGCTTTTTGCGCTTCAAATGCCCAAGAAGCAGGAGGCAGTAATGACTGCGCTTTAATGCCGTTACCGTAATATACCGCTTGCATGATTTTATCGACATCAATGGCGCTTGCGAGTGCTTGGCGTACACGTACATCATCAAAAGGCGGGCGCTCAGTGTTAAAGGCCCAATAACCAATATTTAAGTTTTGCTCTTTTTGAACTTTAATATCTTCGCGTTGCGATAAAATACTCAACTGTGCGCTGCTTGGGTGCGCAGTAACATCACACTCTTTGGTGAGCATTTTCGCAACGCGTGTGGTGCCGTTTGGCGTAATGTCATACACCAGTTGCTCAAGTACTACAGGGTGTTTCCAGTAATCAGGGTTACGGTAATAGCGAATTAAACGGTCGCGACGATATTCTTTATATACATAAGGGCCAGTACCCACAGGGTATTGGTCAAATAAGTTTTCTTGATTGCGTGCTTTAAGCTGCATGGCGTATTCTTCGGATAACACCACGGCAAAGTCGGTTGCAAGGTTTGCTAAAAAGCTGCTTTCAGCATTATAAAGCTCAAACCGTACTTGGTAATCAGAAACACGCACAATGCGACGAATAAGCTGATCAATACCCACACTTTGAAAATAAGGGTAGCTGGCATCGCCAACAAAGTGATAAGGGTTATAAACGTCGAATAAGCGGCTAAAGGTAAAAATTACATCATCAGCGTTAAAATCACGGCTTGGAGTAAAGTATTTTGTGGTATGAAATTTAACCCCTTTACGCAGGGTAAAGGTAATTGCTTTGCCGTCTGGGCTAATTTTCCAATCAGTTGCCAGCTCTGCTTTAAACTCGGCAGACACCGGATCAATACTTAACAGGCGATCATAAAGCTGATTGGCGATAATATCGATAGTCGAACCTGTCGTTGTCACTTGCGGATTAAACGACACAGGGTTTGCTTCAGCGCAATAGACTAAGCCCTGGTTTTTTTGTTCTGTGGTTTTTTCTTCGTTATCTAGGCAGCCTACTAAGCACACCAAAGACAAAGCAAGTAACGGTTTAAACACCTGATTAGCCTCTAACTATTGCTGCTGATCTAATAAATTGTATTTTTTCAAATAGCCACGTAATTGATGATACGTTAATTCTAAGTGTTCTGCAGTTTTCTTTTGGTTAAATTGGCTATGTTCAAGCGCTTTTTTAATGACATCAATTTCAAAGTCGTTAGACAGCTGCTTTAAATTACAAGGAAATTGAATGTCGGGCTTATTGAGTGTCACAACGTCTTGATTTTGTGTCGTGGCGATAGGCGCAGCTTCGACGTTTGCAACAGGGGCACTGCTAACTGCAGCTTTAACGCGCTGTTTAGGTCTAAATTTACTCGCAAATGGGTCTAAAATAATCTGGTGAACGGGAATATGTTCGTTACCATGACGATATAAACTACGTTCAACCACATTCTTTAATTCACGAATATTACCCGGCCACTCATAAGATTGTAGCGTTTCGATGGCGCTACGCGTAAAGCCACTAAATAGCTCCCACTCAAGATCGCGAGCCATGTTAATTGCAAATTGTTCTGCCAATAACATGATATCTTCTTGGCGTTCACGCAGCGGGGGCAGGGTAATAACATCAAAGGCGAGGCGGTCGAGTAAGTCGCTTCTAAATTCGCCTTGCTCAGCTAGGGTTGGTAAGTCTTCATTGGTCGCACAGACTAATCGGGTATCGACTTTAACGGTTTGCTTACCACCAACGCGTTCAAATTCGCCGTATTCAATAACGCGTAGTAGTTTTTCTTGTACCATCGCCGAGGTATTGGCTAATTCATCAAGGAATAGCGTACCGCCATTAGCACGTTCAAAGCGGCCTTCGTGGCGTTTACTGGCACCGGTAAATGCACCACTTTCATGACCAAATAATTCACTTTCGAGCAGGTTTTCGTTGAGCGCTGCACAGTTGAGCTTTATATAGTTTTGGTCCCAACGCTTAGATAAGAAGTGCAAACGGGCTGCAATAAGTTCTTTACCCGTACCGCGCTCACCAATAATAAGGACTGGCTTTTCTAAACTGGCTAGTTGCGAAACTTGATCAAGCACACTTAAAAAGCTGTCAGATTGGCCGAGTAAATTATCCTGCTGGCGAAATTGGCTCATATTCCCTAACTCTTAGTCATTTTTACTAAGATCTAGTGTATTTCATTATCTATGAGAACTAAAGAAATTTATAAATTTAGTTTAACTGTTTGAATATATTAAGTTATTCTAAGTTTATAAAAGTTGGCAAGCATATTGATACTAGATATACCAACTGATTAAGTTAAAACACCAAAGAGGTAAATGTTA
The DNA here is from genome assembly GCF_001401795.1 of Pseudoalteromonas sp. P1-26. Lineage (NCBI taxonomy): Bacteria > Pseudomonadati > Pseudomonadota > Gammaproteobacteria > Alteromonadales > Pseudoalteromonadaceae > Pseudoalteromonas > Pseudoalteromonas sp. P1-26. The sequence continues at coordinate 16,791 of NZ_LKDX01000057.1, forward strand.
TGGGAATTTTTTCACGTTTTGCAGACATCGTTAATTCTAATATCAATGCCATCTTAGATAAAGCAGAAGACCCAGAAAAAATGGTTCGCCTGATCATCCAAGAGATGGAAGATACATTAGTAGAAGTTCGCTCTACATCAGCAAAAACACTTGCTGAGAAAAAAGAGCTAGTACGTCGCGTTGAAACTTTAAAAGTTCAAGTTGCAGACTGGCAAGAAAAAGCTGAATTAGCACTAAATAAAGACCGTGATGATTTAGCGCGTGCAGCACTGATTGAAAAGCAAAAGTCAGCAGATGCAGTCGCAGCGGTTGAAACTGAGCTTGAGCATGTAGAGTCTCATATCGAGAAACTACAGCAAGAAGTCAGCACGTTACAAGAGAAGCTAGCTGATGCAAAAGCGCGTCAAAAAGCAATCATCTTACGTCAACGCTCTGCTGAGTCACGTCTTGAAGTTAAAAAAGCACTCGACAGCTCGAAAGTTGAAGACGCTTTAAACCGCTTCGAACGTTACGAAACTAAGATCGATGGTCTAGAATCACAAATAGAGTCTTATGATCTTGGTAAAAAATCATTAGCTGACGAAATTGCTGGTCTTCAGCAAGACGAAAAGATTGATGATGAACTAGCTGAGCTTAAGAAAAAACTAGCAGATAAAAAATAATAAATGGGGGCATGTCCCCCAATGCTTAAACACATAACGGATTGACAGGAGAGTACCATGTTCGACGCAGAAGTTTTGATGGCACCGATTATTGTTTTTATGGTGGTTGTTGCCCCACTTTGGCTAATTTTACATTACCGTAGTAAAAAACAAGTGAGCCAAGGTTTAAGTGAACACGAGCACCGCCAATTATTAGAGCTTGCACAAAAAGCAGATAAAATGGCAGAGCGTGTTGAAACATTAGAAGCCTTACTTGACCAAGAGGCTCCGCAGTGGAGACGTAAAGTATGAGTACCAAACGCGAATTATTTAGAGACGCAGAGCGTGGCAAAATAGCAGGTGTGTGCGCAGGTATCAGCGATTACTTTAACATGGAGCTTTGGCTAGTACGTATTTTAGTCGTGACAGCAGTACTATTATCAGGTGGTCCATTTATTGTCGTTGCTTACATTGCTGCTTGGTTTATTTTAGATAAAAAACCAGCAGAAAAAACAGAGAAAAGCACAGACAGCATTCACCAAGACCCGCTTGAAGTAAAATTTAAAGTATGGCAAAAAGGGGAACCACCTCGCCGTGCATTGCAAGACTTAAAAGATCGTCTTGCTCGAGTTGATGGTCGTTTACAAGAGATGGAACGCTATGTCACATCAACAGAATTTACGGTTAGCCGTGAAATCAACAAACTTTAAAGGATATATACGCACCTTGTTTGCATCGTGATACCCAGCGCAAATAAGGTGCTAGACACTTTATGAGCCAATCATTTGCAAAGAACACCTTTAATTCGTTAAAAAATAAAGCGGAAAAAGCCCTTCACCGTAGTTTAGATCAACACGTGAAATTAGCCGTCACAGGCTTAAGTGGCAGCGGTAAAACCGCTTTTATTACCGCCTTGGTTAAACATTTAACCAGCCAAGCTGACGATAAAAACTTACCTTTTTTTGATGTGATGCGCGAAAAGCGTCATATCGCCACAAAAATAGTGCCGCAGCAAGCACTGACAATACCGACATTTGAATATACAAATGCTTTATCAGCGTTATTACCTGTTGAAGGTGAGCCTGCATGGCCTGCATCTACCGAGCGTATAAATACGCTACGTTTAGCAATTAAGTACCAAAGTAACTCGGGGCTACGCGGTCACTTCGCACCGCAATCAACGCTCTATTTAGACATTATTGATTACCCTGGTGAATGGCTACTTGATTTGCCAATGCTAGAGCAATCATTTGCTGATTGGTGTGAGTCACAATACTCACTCTTGCAGCAAACAGCACGCAACGAAAAAGCGAAGCCATTTTTAACAGCCCTTGCTGAACTTGATTTATCAGCCAGTGTTGATGAGAGCAAACTTGCTGATGTCGCTTCGCTTTATCAGCAGTTATTAGTGGGCCTTAAAAAAGACACCAAACTTGCCATGCTGCAACCTGGTCGCATGCTGATGCCAGGCGAGCTTAAAGGAGCGCCGCTACTGCAGTTTTTCCCGGTTGCGAATGTGCCTGATGACATAACCGAAGGGTCGAATTTAGCGCATCTTAAAAAGCGCTATAACGCCTATGTAAAAGAGGTTGTAAAACCTTTTTACGAGCAGCATTTTCGTCATTTTGACCGACAAATTGTGCTGGTGGATGTGCTCAGCGCCTTGAATGAAGGCAGCGAAACCTTGCATGAGCAAAGCCGTGTTATTAACCAATTGTTGGCGCACTTTAATTATGGTGAAGCGAGCTTCTTTAAACGTTTGTTTAAACCAAACATCGACAAGCTACTGTTTGCGGCCAATAAGTCAGATCATATTAGTGCGCAATATCATAAAGACTTAGCGCTATTGCTTGATTCAATCGTGCATGACCGAACGAATCATTTAAAGTTCGAAGGCGTGCAAATCGAAACCATGGCAATGTCATCTATCTGCGCTACAGAGCCGCGCCAAGTGGCTGAGAAAGGCCAACAGTTAGCTTGTATTTATGGCAAGCCTTTAGGCGAGCAAGAATGGCTAACGTATTTACCACCGCAGCCACCGTCACGCCTTCTCAACAAACAAGAGTGGCCAAAACAGGGCTTTGAGTTCTTATCGTTTTCGCCACTGCCATGCCCTGATAAACGGTTAAAGCATATTCGTTTAGATCATGTCATGCAGTACCTGATAGGAGATAAACTAACATGAGTGAGCAACCAAAGGAGATGAACTTTCAGGCAGGTCGCCGTATTTCAAGCTCTGCAAGTAACGAAGCTCCTACAGAGGAGTTAACTGTTGCTAAAGTGATAGAAAACGCTGAATTTATCGACACTGAAGAAGATCAGCAAGATAGCATTGAGCTTGAGCCTGTGTATAAAAAGTCGAAATGGCAAACCCTAAAAGGGGTGTTTGTTGTTAGCTTTTTAGCGTTAGTGTTACTTGAGTTTGCACTGTCATTGTTTGTGACGTTTCAGCAATCAATTATTTTAGGTTCGGTGTATTTAACGGCTGTTCTCAGTGGTGTGCTGCTGATTGCCCGTGTTATTTGGCGCGAGTACCGCATGCTAAGAAGTTTGAAGCGTAATCAATTGCATCGTACCGAGGCCGACCGCTTACTCAATAGCGAGCAAGTAGGTGAAGCATTACCGTGGCTTGAAAAGCTTAATAAACATCAAACGCTTACTGGGTTTGAAGAGTTTAAGCAACAAATAGCAAGTCACCATACCGATAAAGAAATCATGACCTTATACGCCGATAGCTTATTGGTAAGCCAAGATCAGCAAGCGAAAAAACTGATTAACCGTTTTGCCACTGAGTCTGGCTTATTGGTTGCGCTAAGCCCACTAGCTTTAGTTGATATGATGGCGGTGCTATGGCGTGGCACTAAGCTCATTGAGCAAATTGGCCGTATTTACGGTATTGGTTTTGGTTATGCAAGCCGTATTAAATTGTACCGCTTATTAGTGAAACAAGTATTGTTTGTTGGTAGTGCAGAGTTAGTTTCAGATTTAGCAGCAACGGCACTAAGCGCTGAATTACTGGGGAAATTGTCGGGCCGAGCAGCGCAAGGGCTAAGTGCAGGTATTTTTACCGCGCGTATAGGGTATAAAGCGATGGAGCTTAGTCGCCCATTACCTCGCTTAGAGCATAAGCGCAGCTTGCTAAAAGAAACCGCCAATAGTATTGCCCGTAAAATTGCCTCACGTACGAGCGACAAAGAGACCGAAAATACAAAATGACAACTTTTGTGTACAGTTAATAAAAACAGCTGAGTGATATTTAGCCATCTGAGCATCCGGCATGCTTGTGCATTGTGGGTATCTACGTTTTATTTATGAGTATGAAGTACTGATAATAAAAACGAGAACACACAATGACTAAGCATCACTTACATACACAATGTATTCACGGTCCAGAAAAACCAAATGACCCACATGGCGCACTGAGTGCGCCACTTTACCAAACCTCTACCTTCTCTTTTGCTAATGCAGCCCAAGGTGCAGCCCGATTTGCTGGTGAAGAGCAGGGCTTTATTTATACCCGTTTAGGTAATCCGACAACCCAAGAGCTAGAACAAAAAGTAGCTCAGTTAGAAAACTGTGAAGCAGCGGCTGCCACAGCAACGGGTATGGGGGCGGTGTCTGCGTCTGTGCTTAGCTTTTTACAACACGGTGACCACCTAGTCGCATCAAGCGCGTTATACGGTTGTACCTTTGCATTTTTTGCTCACATGTTGCCGCGCTTTGGTATCGAAGTTACTTTTGTTGATATGACCAATGAAGCTGAACTTCGCGGCGCGGTTAAAGCCAATTCAAAAATGATTTTTGCTGAAACGCCAATTAATCCGACCATGGCGGTGCTTGATCTAAGTTTAATTGCCGATGTTGCCAAGCAGCATCAGCTGATAAGCGTTATCGACAATACCTTCTTAACGCCTTTGCTACAGCAACCGACCTCGTTTGGTATTGATATTGTGTTACACAGCGCAACTAAATACCTAAATGGCCATGGTGATGTGGTAGCAGGGCTTGTGTGTGGCACAGAGGAGCATATCAACCTAATCAAAATGACGGTGCTAAAAGATATTGGTGCAACGATTAGTCCTCATGATGCATGGTTAATTAATCGTGGTTTAAAAACCCTTGCTGTACGCATGGAGCGCCACTGTGCAAGTGCCCAAGTGGTTGCTGAATATTTAGAGCAACACCCGTTAGTTAGCCAAGTTTATTACCCTGGGCTTAAATCACATCCGGGCCATCAATTTATTGGCTCACAGATGAAAGCCGCTGGTGGTGTTATTGCCTTTGAAATAAAAGGCAGCCTTGAAGATGGCGAAACATTTATAAATAACACCCAACTTTGTACCCTTGCTGTGAGTTTAGGGGATGCTGAAACCCTCATTCAACATCCTGCATCGATGACACATTCGCCTTATACACCCGAAGAAAGAGCAGCTGCTGGGATCAGTGATGGTCTAATTCGATTATCAGTTGGTCTTGAGGATGTTAACGATATTATTAACGATCTTAAAACTGCATTTACATTTATTGGTTAGGTTGTAATTTAAAGTTTACGGTTGTGTTTGCTTTTAGCCCTTTAAAAATGTGGTGTGTAAACTTTTAGTTCTTTTGGTGTAACCTTAACTTTACGTTGGGGCTGTTTCTGCAAACCTTAGAAACAGCCTTAACTATTAAAATTTCGCTTACTTTTACATAGTATCGGCTTAACAAGTTAATGAGATTCTGATCAATGCTGATCAAGATTTAACGAAGAAGGTTATTATGGCTAAAGCAAGTAATTACACCTCCAAGCAACCTGATGAAAATGGGGTTATCCATTGGAGCGAAGAAGAAAATAAAATATGGTCTGAGCTAGTTGCTCGCCAACTCACTTGCATTGAAGGTAAAGCCTGTGATGAATATTTAGCAGGTCTTAAGAAAATTAATTTACCAACAGATCGTATTCCACAACTTAGTGAACTCAACGAAGTGTTACTCGAAACAACGGGCTGGCAAGTTGCGCCTGTTCCGGCACTGATCGATTTTGATGAGTTCTTTCGATTACTAGCAAACAAGCAGTTCCCAGTAGCGACTTTTATTCGCAGCCGTGAAGAGTTTGACTACTTACAAGAGCCAGATATTTTCCACGAGATTTTTGGTCATTGTGCGATGCTTACCAACCCAGCATTTGCTGAGTTCACACACAAATATGGTCAGTTAGGTTATGCCGCTGAAAAGAAAGATCGTGTTTATTTAGCACGCCTTTACTGGTTTACTGTTGAGTTTGGTTTAATGCAAACCGAACAAGGTCTGCGAATTTATGGTGGTGGTATTTTATCAAGCCCAGGCGAAACACAATACGTGTACTCAGATAAGCCAGAAATCAATGCGATGAACGTGCTTGATGTATTACGTACACCTTATCGTATTGATATTATGCAGCCTGTGTACTACACCATTAACTCAATCAATGACTTATTTGATATTTCACAAATGGATATCATGTCGCTGGTGAGTAAAGCAAAAGAATTAGGGCTACATGAGCCAAAGTTTCCTCCTAAAGAAAAATTAGCAAGTTAAGGATTTATAATGTCTTCATTAAGCACACAAAAGTGTGAAGCGTGTCGTGCGGATGCGCCTAAAGTATCTGATGCTGAATTAGCAGAATTGATCAAAATGATCCCTGATTGGGTTCCTGAAGTGCGCGACGGCATTATGCAATTAGAGCGTGTTTACAAGTTTAAAAACTTCAAGCAAGCACTTGAGTTCACTAATAAAGTGGGCGATATGGCTGAAGAAGAAGGTCACCACCCAGGTCTGTTAACCGAGTGGGGCAAAGTAACTGTTACTTGGTGGAGCCACTCTATCAAAGGGTTACACAAAAATGATTTTATCTGTGCTGCTAAAACAGACGATGTATTCGCTGCACTGTAAATTTTAAGTTCTGCCCAGAACGATAAAAGGCGTAACCTCAGGTTGCGCCTTTTTGCTTTTTTAGAGTCCAAGAATTAACATTGAACTCTTATCTTTGCGAGAACACTAGAAAAGTAAATAATGAAAAACAAAGCGCTTATTCTGCCATTCCTACTCATTTTACTGCCCTTAATTGATAGTTTGTTTATCCCGCAAACATTTGGCATTCAATGGCACAGCCCTAAGCTGATGTATCAAATAGGCGTAGCACTGATGATTGTAAAGCTCACTATGGTTGCCATTGGGCTTTGGTTATTACTCAAAGCAAAGCGCCTTTATATGGAAGCCAGTAAATCGACCCGTATTCTTAAATTTTCAGTCTTTTTACTTGGCGGCTTACAAGTGGTGATAATGACAGCAATATGCTTTTGGTATTTAGTAGCGGGCACGCAAGCGAAATATTTTATACTGCAAGACAACATTGCTGTATTTACCGCTGATTATGGCGTATTTGCCCCGGTACATCATGAGTTCTCATTTATATGCTTTGATGCCAATGGTTTTTACCACATGCAACCCATAGCCCAGCTACCTTGGCTCGGAACCTTTACCTTTACTAGCCAAGATTCACGTTTGATCATTCAACATAAAAACCAAAGTGGCGCGAATACTCAAGAAATTTCATTAAAAGGGGTTGGCTGTTTGCAGTGAGAGGTGTTGGCTTTGTGAAAGGAGGCTGCAATTATAAGTGGTTTTCAGGAAGCTGAGATTGGTTTAGTACGGCAACAATCATTATAAAACCATCTTCTTTAATAAAATAAGCAGTGTGTTTACCAATAGGAAAGTAAAAACCATTTGGATAAATGTCATTACAGCTACGCCCAATTTCTGGATTTTTTACTACTCTTTTACATAATGTTTTATAAAGTATCCAAGAAGTCTTTACCATCAACTACATTACCTTGAGCTAAGTCTCTTTTTGCGTTTTCAAAGCAATGCTTAATATAGTCAACTTTCTTAGTTTTTAGTTCTTCATAATCCTTATTAGACATGACCAATACAGCGTCCTTGTTGTTTTGACTAATTTTAATAGGCTTACGTTGGGCGTTTAAAAGTCGTTCACCAAAATTACGTTTTGCATCATTTGCTGTTAGTGTATTCATGGCTGCTCTCGATAAAGCAACAATTCGTCTGTAATTTCCAGTTTACCCTCTGATTTCACCTATTCAGCTCCATCCATGGTCAGGTACTTTTTACC
>NZ_LKDX01000058.1:0-23823 GCF_001401795.1 Pseudoalteromonas sp. P1-26
CTCATAAATCACCTCGTTAGTTGAAACGTGGTGATAAATTAGGCCATCTGCAAAAACATGCCTAGGTGTGGTTGCTGTTACGGTTACAAACAAGGTGACATAGCAGTAAAAATTGATACTGCTTTACATACAGTTGAGAAAATAATGCCTTCCTTAAAGGTGCATTGCCTGATAACTACTTTTCCCGGTTAGGGCTCGATGTAAGTAAGCTTGCAGCATTAGTCGATACCATCAATAACATAGAGACCATCGCTAACGAATGTCATATGACAGAAGAAGATTTAGATGGTCGTGTGTATGAATACTTTTTAGGTAAGTTCGCAGCAAATAAAGGAAAGGTGGTGGTGAGTTAAATATAAGCCCTGTGGAAGCAGGGCTCTGTAATTTTAGATTATATGTGACATCTTTTAGGTATATGTATATAGGCTCAACCGCAATTAACTCAAATTACTCCTGCTTAATATCAATGCTTTCAATGAGCTGCACTGTGACGTCGGCGTTACACTTCACTAATAAACTACTTCCTTGTGTAGCTAGGGTTTGACATTGTAAATCTTTAATTCTTGCAATCCCAGCAGTTTGAGAAACTGCTTTTTCAGTGAAATCTTGTCTAGAGTAAAGTGTGTTGCTGTTTGAATCTACACTGATAGCAACAGTGTCGATTTCTGATGATGAGGAGATTACAACGCCGTTGACCTCTTCTGTTGCTAGTTGAACGATTTCTTTCTTAGCCCGTTCTCGCAAGCTTTTTAAGGATTCACTATCGTTACCTATAACTGTAGTTGATCTATTAATGGTTTTTGTAATAGGGTTGCCATTACGGTCTTTTTTGTAATGGATTGTAAAGCTTCCTCGCGACCGTTCATTTAGTTGATATTCAATAACTTCACTATCAGCTTTTGGAATAACTAAATCGTATGGACTTTTCTCGCTACTAGCGCAGCCTGTTAAAGAAGCGATCATCAATAACTGTATAGTTCTCATTTTAAGCCTCTTTGTTTTTTATGGGCATCGTTCAATACTTTGTAATCTTCCACTTCTTTTATTGAATCAAGAATATCAAAATTTCTAGGATCAATAAGGTTCGCTTTTGTCATCAGATTGTAGGCTTCTGTGTAATTACCTTGCATCAATTTTACCAATCCTTGATTGTGCAGAGCAATCGCCTGATCTTCAACTGAGTTACTATTTTGAGCAACTTGATCAAAGATACTAAACGCTTGTTTTAGCCTGTCTTTTTTGACATATTCAATACCTAAATCAATATTTTCGTCCTCACCACTTAGGTAGTTGAGTTTTACTATTGAACGGTACGGCGAAATTTGCTTAACCACATAATCAGCTGCCTTTTCTATCAAAATGTCAGCAATCTCTGAGTCAGTACGTAGCTTTTCCTTTGCTTTGCTTCTGTTTTCGTTTGAACTCTTTTCTTTACTATAAGTAAATGTTTTAGAATTGCTGTTTAGTGTTTGTTGGCCATAAGCAACATAGTAAGTTAACGTTAACGTTTGTTTTACAGATGCATGATAGCTGTACCAAGTTTCTTTCTTACCTTCATGCTTTTCACTCCACGAATTACGCTCTACACGTGATGGTGATATTTCGCCAATAAGTATATAGGGTGAGTTTGCATGAACATTTACATATCCATGACTCATCAATTTAGACTTTACTTTAGCAGAAAGAGCGTTTCCTTTAATATTATACTTGTCACCTTTAAAACCAACGATATCAATATGCTCAAGAGCGAGACCTGACTTACTTGGCATGTTCATAGTCGAGTCAACTTCTATTTTTGAAGCACATCCACTAAGTGCTGCTAATACGCCAAAAAAGAATATTGAACTTGAGAGTGTTTTTTTTATGTTTAGCATCATTTTTCCATTTTTATGTTGAGTTTTTAATTAACATTATATTTGCTAACAAGACTGTAAACTTCTTTGTATAAAATATTAAATTTGGTCCATAGATTTATAAATAGCTTGACGTTCTATAACTTTTTGTAAGTATTTCCTTGTCTCTTCATAAGGTAAGTCTGAAATTAGTTTGTTATATACCTGCTCAGGAGTCATAGAGTTTATTATGGTTGAAGCTTTGGTGATATTTCTTGAGTTATCATAATTAAAAGTTTTAGCTACGTTCCCGGCTCCAGTATTGTATGCCGCTATCATGCAATAAAGCCTACTTTGTTTGTTAATAATTTTAGCTAAGTATCGTGAGTTTAAGAGGTGCATATACGCTACCCCAGTCTCAATATTATTTTCTGCATTGAATAAATACTGCTTGCTCATAATATTATTTTTCTTATGTAAAAAACGATTCACATCAAGCCCTGCACTTAAAGGAACTATTTGCATTAAGCCATAAGCAGGGATAGGGGATTGCGCTTTAGTATTAAAGTGGCTTTCGGTATGAATTACAGAAAAAAGAATACTATTTGGTAATTGCCAACGTTGGCTATGCTGGTTGACTACCCCCTTAAATGGCGCTGCTTTTTTCATAAAGCTTTTATGGGTAAGTGGCACGGTATAAGTTGTTACTCTTTTACTCTTTAGTAACTCTCTTTGTTTTACTGTACTGGCCTTTTTCTGAGTCTCTTGTAGTGCTTTAATGCGTTGCTCTTTTTCTTTTTCGATTCGCATAAATTCAGCTTTAACACTTTTATCTAAGCGAGGATTATCGCTAAGCACAAGTTCTGACGATGCGTTGTATAATGACATATCATGAATTTTTTCAACTTGGTGACGTGAAGCAATAGCTTGAGCTTTTATTTTATCGATTTCCTTATTGAAAAGGTTATCTGGTTTCGCAACAACCTCAATAGGCTTTTGGGTAGGGGTTGTGTTTGCAATTTTTTTTGTTAACTCTTCAAATGTTCTATTTTCAATATCATTACTTAATGCCTGATTAGCTGACAATGTACTTTTTAATGCATCATTAACTTTACTCGTTGTAACGTTCTCTTTTACATCATGTAAAATACTGATACTCATTACATCATTCTCAAAATCTATACTAGTTTTTACCTGATTGTCAGGGCTGTAGTATGTTGACAGGCTTGCCCGTTGTGAATCTGTTTCTCCCCAAGTATTGATAAGCTTATCACGTATGTCATCAAGCTTTTTAAAGTGCTTCTGCCTAAAATCTTGATATTCTGATAAGTAGCGCTCTTTCCATTCATTAAACTCTTTAAGCTCTTCAGCACTGCCTTCCTTTTCTAAAGAGGCCATTTCTCTCCCTAACTCGTCAAATGGATCACTTGAGTTTTGCGCAAAAGCACAAGTTACATTTAGCATTAAGACGCTGAAGATTGATAAATATGTTTTAAGCTTGAATGAATACATAAAAACCCCTTGTTCAGCTTTTTGTAAATGTTTGGTATTCGAAACGAGTAAGTAGTGACTCAGCTACAATTTTATGATTCAGTTCACTAACTGCATAATAATTAGGCTTTATTTTTCCTCTTAATGAATTAATCTCTTTTTCTAGGTCCTTGTTGGTATCTGAATAGATAAGTAGAGAATCAATCTCATTAAGAGCTATTTTTACTGAAGCTAAGTAATTATCTGGACTGTTGATTGAACTAGGTATTGCTGCATATTCAATGAAACCTTTGGATAAAGAAAGAAACATTTTATCCTTGCCAAGGTTTTGAGACTCTAGGTAGTAAATTAAGTTACCAGTATCGAAGCTGTATTCAAATTCACCTGATGCCTCATCCAATATAGTTGATTTACCAAGCGGGGCAGAGAAAGGAACCTCAGGAGAAAAATCTGTAATGCGTGATAGTACCGAATAACCATTTACGCGCTTGTCAGAAGTAATTATCGTAAAAATAAACTTGTCTTTTATGTAATAGTAGAACTCAACATCAGGGTTTGTTTGTGATCTTTTTATTGCATTAGGTTCTCCAAAAAAAGACTTTGTATAGGCTAATCCATTCCCAATATTGACTTTGTCTATTTGCTTATATTGAATCTTGTGTGTGAAGTTTTTAATAGAGGCTGTGTATGCACTTAGAAGAACATCTTTTGTGTCCCCCCATTGCCCTATAGAAATCAAGATCGCAGCTATCATTAAAATTGAGCTTTGTATTTTTTTCCACATTGATCTTTGGTTTTCTTGATTATTATTTTCTGTCATGTCAAAACTAATTTTATCTATACAAACGAAGCTTCACTTTTTAAAGTGAAGCTCTCCAACCAATCATGTAATTAATTAGTAAGTTTTTTTATTTCTTCATCTAAGTTTTTTTCAGCTTTATCTGCTTTAAACTCTTGATACAAAAACTTTTCATCTGCAGGATTTACCAATCTTTTGCTTTGTTTGAGTATGTCATCAAATAAAGATTTTGTTTGATTAGGCTCTAAGGCAGTCATAACACAAAAATGATCTTTACCAGATATGTTTATGATATCTGATTTAATTAACCTTGATCCTTGTAGCTTTTGTTTTGTTAACTGTTTTGAAACTGAGCTAAAAGTAGTGCCCACAGTTGTGTCATCATTTGAATCAATACGTTCGCTATATGTTTTTTCAAGGCCTTCAACTCGTGTTTCAATCTGTTGTGCTAGCGCCAATCTACTATTAGCTGTTGCTAATTTTTTATCAACAGATAAGTTGCCAGAAAACTTAACGCAGTCAGTAGCAGCGATACCGTCAGTAACATGAGGGTTTAATACCCAGTTAGGAAGGTTTGAAACATTTGTATTAGAACTTTTATCAGCAACTGTGTTACAGCCACCAATTACAGCAATAATGGCAAAAGATGTTAATAATTGGAGTGAAATTTTCATTTATCTACGAACCTTGTAATTTTTAAGATTAAGGGGTAAACAACACTCAATTCTACTTTTTATAGAGTTTTAGAGTGTAAAAAGGAGGGACATTAAGAACTTCATTATCTTTTCGCCTCCGTGCTCAAATAGATTTCTATACAGATTAAAACAAAATGTTAAGAATTAATACATAGTTAGTATGTAAATTACTTGAAAAATAGTGTTTTTTTTAAAGTTCCCTACAAGATTTTCGACCTTAGCCAAAAAGTTCTTTGTTGTGGTCAGACGCTTTATGTGAATAAATAGATGATAAGGGTGCTCCAAATAAAGCTGTAATTGAGATTGCTGAATTATTATAGACTCTAAATCATTGTAACTTCTTGTAAATTAAGTTGTTTTTAAGTTCCCAAACTTTAATTATGGCTAACATTTAATAGTTCATTTTTAACAAAAAGATTCCCAATCTATAAATTAAAATTTGACGACGGAAAATAGGTCTTTTGAGGCTGCATTTTCCCAAACTTAAATGAGTCTGATCAACTAAGTATAATTACAAAGCGCTGTGTAAATAAACAGTGGTTTTAGATGTGAATATTCCACATTACAACTAAGATGTTTCTTTTCGGCTCGCGGCCTATGTGATTTCATCAATTATTAGTTAAATTTAAACCTTTTTCCCAGAATCGGGCGCGATTTAACGCATATGATAGCTTTGGCAAAAATATATGAGCTGGAGTAACTATGGATTTATGTTCAATTTCTTCGGAAGACGGTGATAAAGCTGTTTTCTTCAATGGGGTTTTGATTGCATACTATAATGCAGCAACTGATGAGCCAAACGTGTTATCTATTGTTGAAAGTGTTGCTGATAATTTGAGTAGCGCTTCTGGTGCAAATATTAAAAAGGCGAAAATAGACAAAGCTCCTGACTTTGTTCATTGGGAGCAGAGCAAACAAGTAGAGAGTATACTTTGGCCTAATAAAACAGCTAAACCTCCTATTTCTGATTTTTTCTCTCCAATCGAGCTGAATTCTCAACCATAAACATTCATAACAGTTTATCGCTTGACCTCTAAATTTTTTGCCTTCGCAGGTGCGGTCAAGCGCTCCTCTTAAAAATCATGAAGTAAATTATTATTACTGTATTTGAGAGAGATTTCACGTCTACTCGCTAACGATTAGGAAGCAAGATCAGACTGATCATATTTTGCACTTTTAACTATTCGCCTGTAGTTGAACCCAACTATAAAAGTTCTTTTACTCCAGTGTTAATTCCGAAACCGCCTAACGTTAAAAATAAAAATAAACAACTTCCCAAAAGTAGGGGTCTTATTCCAGCTTGACGAATTGCCCCAATGTGAGTTCGTAGTCCCAATGCCACCATGGCGATAGTGAGTAATATATTATCAAACCACACAATATTGTTTGTTGTACTCTGGGATAGGTTAATTAGTGAATTACATCCACTAACTAAAATGAAGTAAACCGCAAACCAAGGAATTGATAGGCCTGAAGATTTTTCTAAGTTATAGTTTTTCTTTGTATCCTTTCGTTTTTGCCAATATGATAAACCAAACAAAAATGGGGCAAGCATCATTACCCTTAACATTTTTTCAATTACTGCCGTGTCGGCTGCATTTGCACTAATAGCGGTACCCGCAGCAACTACCTGAGCTACTTCATGAATGGTTGAACCAACAAAAATACCGTATTCGTATTCACTCAACCCTATATATTCAAACATTAAGGGGTAAGTAAACATACTTAGGGTTCCAAATACAACGACTGTTGCAACCGCAATAGATACTTTATGTGCTTGTGCTTTAATAACTGGTTCTGTTGCCATTATTGCTGCAGCACCACAAATAGAGCTCCCAGCACCAATAAGAATAGTTGTTTGCTCATCAAGTTTAAATAAACGTTTACCTAACTGAATCGCTAGGATAAATGTACCTAGTAATATGGCTAAATCAATAACTAGCCCTAACCAACCAATTTCTGTTATTTGTGAGAATGTAATTCTAAAGCCAAATAAAATGATGCCAGCTTTAAGTAAGAAGCTTTTTGCGTAGTCTACTCCAATATCAGTATGAGTTGCGATACGGGAAAACAAACTGTTTCCTACTATGATGCCGAGGATAATTCCAATAGTAAGTGAACTAACTTGTGCATTTTGCAAAACGGAAAGTTTACTTAGGGCTATTGATATACTTGCTAATGTAATTACCAACATTAGGCCCAACCACCATCGACTATCTGTGAGTTTTTTTGTTTGGGGTTTAAATAGACACCACGTATAGAACAACATAAACGTCCTTCAATAAATTGCTATATTTACTTGACTGCATTTTAGAAAGACCCAAAATATAACTCCAATACATTAATTTTATGATTTAATAACTTTAGGTTATCTTATGAACTTGCACGCATTGAGAGTCTTTTATACTGTAGCGAAATTGCAAAGTTTCTCGGGTGCGGCAGAAACTCTTTTCATCAGTCAGCCAGCGGTATCTAAAGCGTTAAAAGAGCTAGAGCATCAATTAAGTCTTAAACTTATCGAACGTGCCACCAAGGGGAGAAAACTCGCATTAACTGAGGGCGGAGTTGCTTTATATGAACATGCTCGTAATATTTTTGCTATTGAAAAGACGGCAATAGACGATATAAAGTCACGTACCGGACTAAAGCGTGGCACAATTGTCATTGGTACTAGCACTACAATTGCAAGTTATTGGTTACCACCTTACTTAGCCAGGTTCTGTAGTGCTTACCCAAATATAAAAGTTGAAGTGAAGGTCGAAAATACGGAAAAGATTGAACATGCGTTGCTTGAGTGCTCAATTGACTTGGCTCTTGTTGAAGGGACACCAGCAGAAAAAAAGATAGTACCTACACACTGGCAAGATGATTTGATGAGTGTCGTTATCCCACCTCATTTTAAGCCTAGCCATAATTTAAATGAATGGCTTAGCCAACAGTTTTGGTTACTCCGTGAGCCAGGTTCTGGAACACGTGAAATGTCAGTTAAAATGTTAGAAAAGCAAGGTATAAAAGTTAGCAATAGTATGCAACTAGGGAGTAATGAAGCTATAGCTCGCTCAGTCGCACAAGGAATGGGAATAGCCATATTGCCAAATGTGGTCACAGAAGATTTAGTGCAACTAAAAAAGTTAAAGCGCTTGAGTCAAGTCAAAGGTGGAATGCTATCTAGGCCTCTATATCAGTTACAATGCCGAGGTAGATCTTCTTCACATTCTGCCGAGGCTTTAAAAAGAATTTTATTTTCAGAAGTTTAGCTTCAAGTGCATCCGCAAGTTTAGTTTCTTCATCTAAAATTAAAGTAGCTAAAATCAGGAAACTTTAAATGGTGTTTACTATAAAAGTAATAACAGTATCAGCTTGTACAGCAAAAGAGGTATTTATTCAAAGGCATTGATAATTTCTAAAGGGGAGTGTGCTTCCCATAAAAAACTAAGATATTTAACTTTCATTAGTATAAAGCTTTATGTTTTGGCGGGTTTACCTTCAATTATCCATTCCTCGCGGTTTTGAACCCATACACCTCTGACGATACAATCCCCAAAATCATCAATAAATTTAATACTTGCATATTCCTTATCATCATTAAAATCCAAGTATCTAACTGGTAAGTTAGCGGCAAAGTAAAAGCCTTTTTCCGCATTATTCCAGATAGACCTACCTGAACATTTGAATCTTCCGTCGTCATCTCTACCCTCAAAAGAAAAAATTACCTCTTTATATTGCACTAGTACGAGTCAATTAACATCTAATTGCCATTCTCCATTTTCTACTTCTAAATGACCAGAGAATTGAAAATCCTTAAATGATATATTAGTTATAGGTATATTTTGCTCTAGAAATCTTTCAGTGAATCTTTGTTGATATTCATCTTTGGGGCAAAGTACAAATTACATTTATCTAATGAGATTGAAGTGAAATTAAAAGTTGGCTCAATCTTTTTAGGGCCTTTTCTTTTTTGAAGTTCAAAAATGACAGTTAATGGGGATGTTCTACCTCGTGATAATGAGTTTATTATTACTTCAAAAAAATCATTATCTTTCTGCCCATATTCCAAGATGATAACTTTTAAATTAGTTAACTCCATTAGCCAATATTGAAGAGAACTTAAGTCTTCAATGAAAAGCTGACAATTCGTAAAGTTTAACCTCAGGAATTCAATTTCAGTAAAGGATATAGTTCTTCTATTTCTAAAGAGTCACAAGAATCCAGTTCAATATTAAGGCCTTTAATTAAGTAACCGATATGGCTCATTTCGGTTAATTCTGAAGGGGTAAAGGGTTTCTTTATGTTTGCAAAATTAAAATGGCATGAAGGGGGTTGTTTGAGAAGTTCTTCAATTTCAATAATTCCATTTGGCAGAATGTTTATATCATGTATGTCCATTAATGAGCCTTCTTCATGTTGAGGTGGAAAATTGCTGATTGTTACGCTTTCAGCAAACGGGCTTGTTGAATCAACACGTAATAAAGTATTAGTTTATAATAACAAGAGTTTATTTGCTATTTTTAGTAAACTTAGATCAAAGTAGTAACTCCCAAAGTACACCTTTTCTTTTAGTTTCCATGGCATTAGCCTTAAAAATAAAAGAGCTTAATAATTAAATAAAGAGTTGATATCTCCAGAACGTATGCTTTTATGGTTAAGTAAAGACAATAGCAGAAGGCAAGGTAAAACCAGGTATGCAAGCGAGGGTAAGGCCTTTACCAATTCAAAAAATGTTTTATTATTACTTTTAAAAAACTAAGATGATTACATATTCAAATTTGTTATTTACAAAAGTAATCATAGATGAAACTATCGGATCTTTTACTATGTACCTCTCTACTTTATATAAGGATATTTAGTGTGTTGAATAAAAAATCTTTAGTATTAATCGCAAGTGTTCTAGCTATTGGTGGCTGTGCTTCTCCTGGGCCAATGCAAACGGTGACTGGTCCAATTAATACTTCTGCTTTTGAACCCGTAATTTTAGATACTGTAAAAGATGGCTCAAATAGGGTTCATTTTAAAGAGTGGACAACTATGTATGAGAATAAAGAGCTACAGCAATGGGGAGTATTTTTTATTACAGATAAGGGCATTTATATGGCTGAATGGGATATGAGAGGTTATGAGTATAATCTAAGATATAAGCTACCAATAAATGAGCTAGATACTGTTTCGGATGATATGGTAGTACGTGATATGTGGGTAGATTCAAACTTGTTAATTCTTAAAGATAGAAGTGGTCATAGCGTTGGCTTTGCTTTAAACGGAAAAAATGCAGCGCGATCTATTCTTAAAGAGATCGGCTTAAAATAAATTTTTAACAGGGGTTGCTCTGTTGCTCCTGCTAAATAGCCTCTTTGATCACATTTAGAATTAAATTCTAAAATAAGTTTTACAGATGTAGGAGATGTATGGACTCCTCTCCCAAATAGGGTGAGTACTGTATAAAGAGATTGGACAACTACTTTTACCTATAAGGAATCCATACATGTCAAAATTTAACCTAATTAGTATCGACTTGGCAAAAAATGTTTTTCAAGTCGGTAAGCTTTTTCATCAAAACCTACAAAGTAATAAAGCGGTGAGCAGAAAAGAGTTACTGTCGATACTCACCACCTCTCCTCGTTGTAAAGTTGTTATGGAATCGTTTAGTCAGTTTAATCCTCCTGCGCCGAATCAAACTTGGGCAAGTGATATTACTTATGTGAGAACCTATGATGGCTTCTTGTATGTAGCAACTGTCATGGATTTATTCTCTAGGCGCATAGTAGGCTGGTCGATGGATAAAAACATGGACAAGAACTTAGTTATTAAAGTATTGCTCATGGCAGTTTATCAGCGCCAATCCAAAACTGACGTATTGGTACATATTGATCAAGGCAGCCAATATGGTAGTGCAGATTACTTAGCCTTTACGAAATAACATAACCTTGTACCTTCCATCAGTCGAGCTGGGAATTGTCACGATAATGCAGTTGCTGAAAGCTTTTTTGCAACGATTAAAAGGCAGATAATTAAAAGGAAGATTTACTCAACACGCAATGATGCGAAAGCAGAGATATTTAATTTTATAGAAATGTTTTACAATCTGATAAAACGTCACTCGCATACAGGCGGTGTTTCACCTGCTAAATTTGAGGAAGCGTATTTTTCTGAGTTAGAAACTGTCTAGTGAAAGCTGGGAAGTCCAGCGTATACATAATCCTGGTTTCCTCCTAAAACTGCTAAATAGCTAGTTTCACCAGACTGGTCTGCTGCATAAGCTAAATAGACTGGAACCTAACACGAATTTGTTGATGCTGAAAATTGATAGGTTCTGAGAGGGTTGTAAGTCGCGCACCGAGAGTATAGTGAGTTTCACTACGCTCAGCATAGCCTAAGTTTACTAAAGTATTCAAAAGGCCATGAGCGGTGGTTTTATTTAGCTCACAGTATTCCACAAGTTGGTTTAATCTAGCACTGCCGCCGAGCTGAGCGATTGCTTCTAACAGTGAGAATGCTCGCTCTACAGATTGAATTCGCTTTAATGGATTTGTCATTTATTGCAAGTTATTTATATACAATCGTTACACTTTACTTAAAAGCCTTTACTAATGAAAGAATCTTGATTTTGTTAGTGCTTAACATCCATCACTGTTTAATTACGAACTAAGTTTAAACTTACATGTTAGAGTGACTAAGGATGATACAGTGTTCTTGTTTATTAAGGACACTTTGGTGGCTGGCTCTTTCAACAAGACTATTAAACTCACTCATTAGTGAATCATAATTACTTTTAGAATTAACATTATATATATCAGCAGAGTAAGCTATCGCGTTGTTTTTTAATTGCTCTCGTGGTTAATTAATACCTGATGTAAATTCAAGGAATTTGATATCAAGAATAGAGCATAGAACAAAAAAACGCCTCCAAAATAGCTGGTTTTATTTTTAATTTTTATTGAAATTATAGTATCGAACGGGCAAACGTTTCCTTAATAAAAAACAAGTAAGCAGCAGGCATTTCTAGAGCATCAGCTTGTGCTCTCATTATTTTAAAACCTGGAACATGTATCCGTTTTCATTATTTGCTATTCTGAATTTGAATGTCGTTTTACATTTAAATTATCAGCAATAACAGTGTTTTATACTTTTTATTCATTTTTAATGGTAACCATAACGTTACCCACTTTGAGCTTTCTGAGGTGTATTTTTAATTATGGTGGGTTTAATATGTAATCACCGCCATCAGTCGCTTGTTGTTGTATGAATTCCCACTTAGCGGCAAAGGGGGCTAAGTCAATCAGGTTCAGCTCTGAAAATAACTTATGATACCAGTATGCCCACTCCTTCCTTTTTAGCGTATTGGGAGATAAGGGCCGAGTTTTTCCGGCTATCTTCCTTCTCACGTCTGCTAGGCTATTTGGATTAAGCTCATCTTCTATTATAGTTTCTAAAGAGCGAAACTGTCCTTCAACTCGATTACGGATTTCATAGACTTCATCCCACGTATTTAGTTTATCTAAGATAGTGCCGTTTGGAGCGTTCCATTTAACTTTTATAATAGGCTCAGGATCATGGAGTTGCTCGAATCCAATATTAATATAGTCCTTTGCCTCTTCATTGAATGGGTAAAATGCTAAACGGGCTTTCTTATTTTCGTCTCTAAATAGGTCCTTTGCCTTTTTTGCATCTTGGTTACATACGTCACATAGTGGAATCAAATTATCTGGATGAACAGCAAATATAGGGTACTTTGATTTGCATAGTTGATGGTCGTAGTCTGCTCGCCACTGGTCTTTATCTGGAATGTTGGCTCTGAAAGGGGCGAGCTTCTCCATTCCACAAGCTTTACATATATTTCCATTTACAGTGTGAGCTCTATATGCGTTAAAGTGAGCCTTTATGTCTACACCACCAGCGGCGGTGATGATAGGGGCTAAATCTTTGGTTGAGCAATATAAATGTGTACACAATAGCTTTAAAGCTTCTCTGCAATGCTCATTCATGAAATTGAGCAAATCTCTTTGTGGAGTGCCAAAGAACACCTGGAGGTTTTGATTGCTCTGCATTGTATTAAGTAACTGTTGCTTTGTTCTTAAGTCAGCAGCGTTTATTGAGTCCCATAAGCCCTTAAATTTATCCCTCGAGGGCTTATTATCCCAACAAGCTTGTCCAACAGCCCCCTGATTAAATAGAGCTCGGCTAAATGTATTTGTGGTAACAGCTTGTTCCAGGAAGTATAGAAGCTCTTCATTAAGCAATCTAAATACTTCAAAGCTTGGTGTATTGGGGGCTAAACGAAACAGCATTATTGACTCAACTTCCTTATCAAGTAGGCTTTTTCAGCAGACAAGCCTAGGTTGTCTTCAATCCACTCTTTTGCGTGGGCATCACCTTTTTTTAACTGCTCTCTAATTTCATCTATGACGCTTTGCGATATTAATGAGCGAAGCTCGAAAAAATCTTTAATTAACACATCAAATGAGGAGCCATAGGTCTCTTTTTGAACTGGCTGAAAATTTATCTCTTCTTTGCTTTTACGGCTAAACAAGAACACATTGTTGCGTTTAAGTGAGGACACCATGAATGGGGAGTGAGTTGATACGAATACCTGTGAATTTGTTTCTTTACCTTCGCCCACTAATGCGTTTGTTAAATAAGTATGAAACATTGTTCGCCAAGCTGGGTTTAAATGTGTTTCTGGCTCATCAAGAAGGAATAACGTATTTTCATTGGTGTATAGCTTTATAATGGCCAATACTTGCAATAGTTGAGACTCGCCATCAGATAATTCTTCATAGGCAACTTCATTGAGATCATCACCAGTCAACATCAAACGTTTAGACATAAGGGGAAGTCTTACTTTGAGGGGTTTCTTAACCGTACCAATGAAGCCATTTTTCTCTAGGTGTTTTCGGCCATGTGAATTAACGTTTTTCATGCCAAGTTGCTGTGCTTTGTATAAGCGCTCAAATAATCTGAATGGGTCATAGGTACCAAACGTTGATAGTTTACTTTCAACAGCTAAACGTTTTAGGTCAAGACTAATAATGCCTTTTAAAGAGTCTAACTCGTAATAATCATACTCTTCAGTGGTCGTATTTACGCCGGTGTATTCGATGGCTCCGCCTGTTGATTCAGCTATTCTGATAAATGACCGTACATCATCAACGATTTCATCGGTAACGTGAGACAGAGTAAAGTCAAACTCTAGCTGTAGCCATGTAGGTGACGTGTAAGTAAGGCTCGTTAAATTTTCTTTTTCAGATTTGCTCTTCGTAAATAGGGAATTAAACCGGAAATCACTTAAGGCAACGGCAAATTGAGCACTGTCGTAGTCAAGGTAAATAAAATTAGATAGATGGGTCGTCGTTTCGGGTAGCTCTTGCTCATCTTCTAGATACTCTGCGGTATTGTAGGTAAACAAGTAAGGATGGTTTCGTTTATATTTTTTCAGTAATTCTTTTTTATTGTTTAGATAAGTGTTAAATGAAAGCTCTGTATTATTAAGGCTTTGCTCGTAATCAATATCCAACTTTCGTTTTTCTTTGTGATATCGGGCTCGAGCCCTTAATGCTTTGAATAATTGGTTCGCATTTTTTAAAAACGGCCTTTGTAGATTTTCATTTAAGCCAGAGGAGTAACCTACAACATAGGGCAGTGTTAATTGTTCTATATCTATTTTGTCCGTTAGCCCCTGCTGCTCGACCTCAATTTTGGGTTTACTGTTAGCATTGACTGTGACGGTAAATATAGGGTCTGTAAAGCCCCTCTCAACTCGAAACTTTTGACCAAATATAGTTGTTTTGTCGAATGGTGATTGATTAACATAACCTTTCATGCTGTAAATTAGGGTGAAATCAAAAGCAAGATGGCTCTTATTTTTGAAATCATCTCGTTGTAGCCTTTCTAAGTATGCAAAGCATTCAGCGATCAGCTCTAGTAACTGAGATTTCCCTGAACCGTTTAACCCAATAAAAGCAATTACATTATCTGTGGTGCTTTCAAAGTTAAAGAGGCGATTTCTTAGGCCTTTATATTGTCCATCTAATCTCAGTGACAGTAAGCGCATTACACTTTTTTCCTTGTGTGTGTTTTCTTATTAGGCTTTAACTTTTCTCGCTCGGCTTTGATCTTTGCTAGCAAGGCTTCGGCGGAGTTGTCACCGCTGATGAGGTCGGGGTTTTGTTCGCGCCATTTGGCGGTGAGCTCACCACGGAAGGCTTTTGCTAAGATCGATTGAGTGAGTTTATTTACTCGCTCTTGGGCGGCATTGACTTCTGCTTCGACTTTTTCGGCGTAAGCAGAAAGCTTTTCGACACGACGGACGATTTCGGCTTGTTCTTTAAATGGAGCAAGAGGATAAGTTAACCCTTCAACGTCGGCAACCCTAAGATGTCTAACACCAGTTCCAATTGCGGATTCTTGCATGCGCTGTTGAAAATTGAGAGATAGAATATTCAATAATATATAGTTTGGATTAACAAACTCTTTCATAGGACGTAACAACATCATACGTTGCCCCATACAAAGAGTAGTGCCTTTAGGTACTATCCCTGCCTCACCCATTGGTGCTTCACGAGTAAAAATAATATCCCCGCTTTTTGGTGGACAACGGCGAGACCAATAATCATAAGTATCCTGGCTAATATATTTAGCACCGTCTAAACTTATTTTTCCATTTCTTATATCTGGTGTCCTTATTAGTGGTATGCCTTTATCAATATAAGGCGCAGTTTTGTTATGGCAGTCCACAACCCTTTCCATTGAAGACATAAAGCTTGTCCACTCCCATGAAGCGGGAAGTTCAACTTCCGGAAACTCAGGAGCATGCTTCTTTACTTTCGCCTGTAATCGCTTTGTTTCTTTATTGCCGTTTTGAATCTCTTCTTGGAAAGTTTTTTCTCTAAAAACTGATAACTCTTTTAAGATTTCACTGGCACTTTTAAGCTCTTTGTTGGTTCGCCACTCTTCGGTTAATTTACCGCTGACGGCGGCGGCGAGGACAGATTGGCGGAAGCGTTTTAGGGTGTCGGGGATGGCGTCGAGACGTGCTTTAATGCAATCGACTTTCGCTAATAACTTATTCAGCTTTTCAGCAATGACCTTTTGCTCGGCGAGCGGAGGAAGCCCAACAGGATATTTTTCTAGGTGAGCTTTATTGACACCTGACTGACCCGCAGTTCTATCTGAGGCTGCATTTACATAGTTATAGATATCGCGATTATTCAAATAGTGAAATAGATACTCATTATCGAGCACTCCCATTTTCGGCACGGCTTTCATCAAAGCAACGTTATAAGCACCTTCTAGTCCTCTCAATATTTGAAATATTGGTGGACCATACCTGCCAATCATTACGTCTGTAGTCGATACAAAGCGTTTTGCTTTATCTTTGGGGATATAAACAATGTTATGATCTGATTTGTAGTCACGAATTTGTATAAGTCTTATCTTATCGGGACCAGGCTGATCACTAAAAAACGTTTTTGGTGGTTGATTACCTCCAACTATGTCGATAACTTCATTTAGTTGCACAAAGTGCCAAGTTGATGGAATGCTCAGTTCATGAGTATATGAGCCATCCACAGTTATAGTTCTATGATCAGTCATTCACTAAACCTCATTACTTAGCTCAGCCAATAACTCATCCAACTCCACCAGTGCACTGGTCAATCCGTCTTTCGCTTCCTTAGCCAAAACTTCTGGTACTGGAAGGTCGGCAGCATCAACACTGTCTTTGTCTTTTAGCCAACTGATATCGAGTGAGTCGCCTTTGGTGTCACTAATCCACTGGCGAGTAAAACAGCGCCAGCGGCTATGTGCGAGTTTATTGTCAACGCCTTTATTTTCTGCGGTAGCTTCTTTATCTACGGCGATTTCTTCTGCACCAAAGCTGTATTCGCCTTGGGTTCGGGCTGCAAGTATAGTGGCTATATCTGGTTGTCGCGATAAATCACGATCTACAGGAACTACAGGATCAAATGCTTTTTCAAATGCACCTAAGTGAGGGTCTTTACCAAAATCTTCTGCTGCAAAGCCAATGTCGGAGTTACCAAAAGGTGTACGTTTACCAAAACTTGGCATGTTGGTGCGTAAGTCATACACCCAGACGTTGTCGGTGCAGTTTTCTTCTTGGTGTTTGTCGGTGGCAGAACCTTTGGTAAAAAATAGCACGTTGGTCTTTACGCCTTGAGCATAAAAAATACCTGTAGGTAAGCGTAAAATCGTGTGTAAGTTACATTTGTTCATTAAATCGCGGCGCACCTCTGTGCCAACACCCGCTTCAAACAATACGTTATCAGGCAGTACTACGGCAGCACGGCCGCCAGGTTTGAGGTTGCGGTAAATATGCTGTAAAAATGCCAGTTGTTTGTTGCCCGTTTTGTGAGTTAAATCGTCACGAGTATTGCTGGCTTCACCGCCTTTACTAGTACCAAATGGCGGGTTGGCTAAAATGATGTCTGCGCTTTCTAGTGCTTTACCTGCATCACCAAGTGCATTGCCTAAATGCACCACGCCTTCCTCATCGCCTTCCATACCGTGCAACAAACAATTCATTAACGATAAGCGGCGGGTGTTGGGTACCAGCTCAACACCGACAAATGCTTTGTTTTTTTGAAAGTCAGCGTCTTTAGGGCTTAAATCAAAATAGTCGTCGGTTTGCTCACGCATGTATTGATCGGCGGCGACTAAAAAGCCTGCGGTACCCGCTGCTGGGTCTTGGATCACTTCGCCTGTTTGTGGTTTGATGCAGCGCACCATGGAGTTTATGAGCGCACGCGGCGTGAAGTACTGTCCCGCGCCCGATTTAGTCTCGCTGGCGTTTTTCTCTAATAAGCCTTCATATAAATCACCCAGGCCGTCTTTTTGCGCGCTAAACCAATCAATTTGATCAAGTGTTTTAATCATTTGCTCTAAATGGCGCGGCTCACGCAGACGGGTTTGTGCATCGGCATAAATAGCGCTGATCAATGGGTCTTCATGGACGATGTTGCCATCGGCATCTTTACCCGTAGACAGACTCAGCAAAATACGTTTGTAGTCGTTAAGTAAGTTGATACCTGATTTTTCGTTAATATCTTGCCAACGGCAACCCTCTGGCAGCGGGTGTTTTTTTAACACGCCTGCTTCGGTGTTTTCGTGCACCATTTTAATAAAAAGGAGCAGTACCAGTTCTGTTACATAGTCGCTGTAGTTAATGCCGTCGTCACGTAGTACGTCACACAGGTTCCAAAGCTTTTGTACAATGTCGTTATTAGTCATGATGTTCTCAAAATTAGTAATTGGGTGTTAGCCGTGGGCAACCAGTAGGGCGCACAAAGGCTCGTTAATGTAGTAATTAGCACGGCCTACTTTTTGTTTAGTTAAAAAGCCGTGTTCCACCAGCTGTTCCAAATACTTGGTGGCGGTAATGCGAGTGACGCCGAGCTCCTCAACAATAAAGTCTATTTTGGTGTAGGGGTGGTTAAATAGGTTGTTGAGTAAATCTTGGCTGTAAATTTTAGGAAGCTGCTCTCTAATGCCATGTTTAACTTCTGCCATAAGGTGTTTCATGGCGGTGATAAGTGAAATAGTGTTTTGCGCAGTATCAATGACACCATCAAGCATAAACTCTAACCACGGCTCCCAGTTGCCGGTATCGCGCACTGCTTGTAGGTTAGCGTAGTAATCGGCTTTGTTCTGAATCACAAATCGGCTTAGGTAAAGTACTGGCAAGTTTAGTAAATCTTTGGTGACCAAATATAAAATATTTAAAATACGCCCTGTACGGCCGTTGCCATCGTAAAACGGATGAATACTTTCAAATTGGTGATGAATAATAGCCATTTTTACCAGAGGGTCGGCATCGCATAGTTCATCATTGTTGATAAACTGCACAAGGTTATCCATTAGCTTTGTAATTTCATCAGCGTGCTGTGGTGGCGTGTAAACCACTTCACCAGTGCGTGCGTTTTTTAGATCAGTGCCGGGGAGCTTTCGTAAACCTGCATCGTTATGTTCTAGGTTTTTTTGTATTGCGAGTATGTCATCAAGGCGAATTAGTTTGCTTTTACGTGCTGTCTCGAACCCTTGTTTTAAAGCAACGGCATAATCTTGTACTTCTTTAGTGGCGGGGTTGGTGACCGCTTCTTCAAACAGGTTCGCCTTATAGAGCTCATCGTGTGTTGTTACGATGTTTTCCACCTCAGAGCTGTCTTTCGCTTCTTGTAGGGCAAGTGTGTTTATTAATATAGCTTCATTAGGTATGCTGGCTGCAACGCCTTTTAACTCAGCTAAATGGCGATGGGCAGTGGCGGTTTTTTTTAAAACAGCGCGGGTTTCCCACTGCTCAATATTCGCAAGCGGTAACGGTTCTATAGTGGTCGACATAGATAGCTTTTATCCTTTTTATACATGTCAGTGTTGTTATGTATAAATTTTTCATAAAATTATACATAACCTATATAACATGTATAGCAATTCCATTTATTTATATACGTTGCTTTATGCGCTCTTAATGGGCCAAATAGCTTCACTTATGTCACCAAGTACAGTATCTAATTGATTATTAAGCACCTTGTCAAATTGCTTCGCGCCACCGTGCTGACCAAAGCGGTTATTAACAAACTCTCTGTCGACGATAACTTCATGCACAAGTTGTTTGGCAAGGCGCTCTAACCATTTGCGCTGATTAGGTGTCCATGAATGTGCTTGGTATATACGTAACATTGCTTGAGCAACACGTTGTTCAAATGGGATAAGAGGTTCACCTAAGGCTGCACGCCGAATGTGGCCAACAATGCTTGCTGCTATATCTTGATTGGTTTGATTACGTACAGCGCTTTGTAAATTTACCTCTGAGAAACCTGCACCATCAAGTAACAGTTTTACTTCGGTTAATTGCTCACGAGAAAGGTCGCGTGGTTTATTTACCACAGTCGCAAGGGCTATGTTTTGGTTTAACTGCTCTTTAACGAATTGATTAAAGCTCTCTAGGTAATCCTCTGGTTTTTTGTGTGTTCCCCAGCTTTGTGTTCTTTCACGTATTTCATCATGATGTTCAGAGATAACGGGCTGATGTTCACTGCCCAATAAAGTATTGACCTGTGCAAGCTGGTGGATTAAACCACTATGTTCGGCGATAAAGTTTGCAGCTTGTTTTGGCCCTAGCTGGTGTAAATGGGTATGGAGGTTTTTAGGCTCTACTCCCCATAAGCTTTCAAGCTCGTTTAGTTTTTGTTTTAGCTCAGGCTTTGCTTCTGCCTTTTTTTCTGCCTTACGTAAAACCCGCATGACTTTTTGGCTTAACTGACTGAGTACAACGTCGGCGTGGCTTTCTTGTGGTGAGTCGCCAGGTGTACTCAGAGCTTGCTCTAACAGCTCTTGATTAGTTATTTCATCCACCAACTGTTCTAGGGTTATATTAGGGTCTTTAACCAAAGGCTTCATGGTGTTTACTTCAGCCAAAGCTGAATAAATATCGACAGGGTCATAGATACGGAATACGGTTTTACCTATTTCATCGCAGCGGCGAGTAGCACGGCCGATCATCTGCTCGTATAAAATGCGTGACTTTACTCGGCGCATGAAAACAAGATTACAGACTTTAGGCACGTCAATACCTGTAGTGAGCAAGTCTACGGTTATGGCAATATTAGGGTAGCGTTCGTTCTTAAACTGTCTAATTCTCTGGTCGACTTTATCAGAGTCGCCTTTAATAACTTCTACAGCCGCTTGGTTATACTCACCGTTGTATAGATCTTTAAATGCATCATCAAGTAATCGCTTCATCATATCTGCATGAAGGCCGTTTTGTGAGGGGGCACAAAATATAATGGTTTTTTCATCACCAAAGGGATCGAGTTCTTGAACAAGTTGTTCGCAAATGACTTTGTTGAAGTTCTCGTTAATAACCTTGCGGTTGAATGCATTAATCTCGAAATCAAGCTCATCATCCAGGTCTGCTGATTCAATTTCACCCGTATGAGTATTAATTGATTGGACTTTATCACCTTTATCAAAGTGAATGCCATTTTGGCTTAGTAAGGTCTCATAACGGATAGGTGATTCATGATCGATAAGCCAATCTTCAGCAACAGCCTCACGGTAAGAATAGGTGTACACAGGTTTGCCAAAAATTTCACTGGTGTGCTTGGCTGGGGTTGCTGTGAGCGCTATTTTCACAGCATCGAAGTAATCGAGTACGCGTCGGTAACTAGATAAATATTGGCTAGCGTCCCGTGTAGCAAGTTCGCCTTCTGTCATTTCTTGATCAAGTGTGTAACCTCGGTGTGCTTCGTCGATAATGATACAGTCAAATTGATCGAGCGGAGGAGGGTTATCACTCATAAATATGCGTTTAACCATTGCTTGCACGGTAGCAACTTGTACGCGCGTTTCAGCCTCTGCACCCATATCACCAAGTTCTGCGACATTATAAATTTTTGAAAGAGTATGATTTTGCTCTAGTGGCGCTTCGTTAAAGGCATCGAGCGCTTGTTGGCCTAGTGCGGTTCTATCAACTAAAAATAAAATGCGTTTAAAGCGTTCTGCTTTTAAAAAACGGTACATTAAACCGATGATTGTGCGGGTTTTACCAGTACCCGTAGCCATTGCAAGTAATGCTCGACGTTCGTTATTTGCAAGTGCATGCTCAACGGCACTAATTGCATTTTTTTGGTATTCCCTAAGCTTTAAGTAGCCAAATGGCTCTTTATCTAATTTTTTTTGTGCTTCGCTTTTGCTGCGCTTGAGGGTATCGAGTAGACCTGTTGGCGTATGGAATTTACTTAAATCTCGTTTTGTATTTGAGCACTCCCGTACATCACGAAACCAAATACCTGATTGTTCAGCGAGTTGTTTTAAATGAGGGCGACCGTTACAAGAATACACAAACGGGACTTTATAATGGCCTTCGGCCTCATCTGGCCATGCTATGGTCAAACCTTGCAATTCCCAAGCGGGTAGTAGCGGGGGATTGACTGTTAGCCCTTTGCTGTATCGCTCAGCTTGACGAATTTTACCTGCAACATTGGTATTTTCTTTCTTTGCTTCAACCACGGCTATGGGTGTTAAACCTGCAAATAATACGTAATCAGCTCTGCCGCGTTCGCCATTGTGTTGTGTTGGCCACTCAGCAATTGCGATATTTTTACCTTTTTCAGGACGAATGCCGTTTTTATAAGTAAGCTCTTCACTATCAGCCTGCCAACCTGCTTCTGTTAATTGCTGATCTATTAAAATACGAGTTAACGCTTCGTCGAGTACGATATGTTTAGTTGCTGCTTGAGTGTTATTGTTTAGCTTTTCACGTTGGTTAGCTTTTGACTTTTCATCTTGTGAAGCTAGCTGTATTTGCAGTGCCTTTATTTTGGCTTCGTACTCTTTTTGTTGTTGCTGCAATGCTTGTTCATGAGAGGCCGCTTGTTGCGCTAAAAATTTAGACTCTTCGTCCATTTCATACGCTAACTGCTCATATTCATGCTTTTCTTTGGCGATTAACTCATTCAGCTGGTGGCTTGAATTTAAATCAAGATTTGCTTTTTGTAGGTCAGTCTTTAAGTTAGCAATTTCACTTTGAAGTTTACGTAACTGTTCACTCGGATCTGAAGGCGCAATAAATGGCCCAGGCTTAAACTTTGGGCCAGCTTTACCAAATGACTGGTGAAACCAAATTGCTAATTTACGGGCAACTACTAAGCCGTTAATTGCTTCTTTATGCTTTGTTTTAAATTGGTGGGTTGCTTTATTACCTTCAACCCTAAGAGTGCGGAATAACTCTCGTACAACATTTTCTAATTGTAATTCACGATTAATTTTGTATAAAAGGTCAGCTTGTGTTGTTTGTTCATCAAACTCAATACCAGCCAATGCAGCAATATGTTGTGCTAATGCTTCGCCTAGCTGACGTAGTTTTATTAATGTGGTATTTGGATCACTGGCGAAAGAGCGCTCAGCGGATAAAGCAAGCTCAGTGAATAATGGATCATGTTCAGCTAAAAACCCAAAATTTCCATTAGACGCAGACATTCATAAACTCCATTTAAATGATAAACAACAAGCCAAGTATATGAGATATAAAGGTTCACAAGCCCTGTTGCCTGAATATTGAATACATTATCACTAATAGACGGATTTTCAACTTTCTTATGATTAGTGTGTTTTACAAAAATACATAGAGAAAATTAAATTTACACTCTTTCCCCCCCACCACAGCGCCAATTTTGTTTGGCATTATTCTCTCTGTTGTTAGGAGCACCTAACAATAAACCTATTTTGGAGAAATATAATGACGAAGAAAGAAACTCCAATGACTACCGATGCTTTGGCCCGTATTCAAAGAAATGAAGCTAAGCAAAATGGTGGCGGCGTTGATTCTAATGGTTTTGCTGCTCGCGCAGCTAGAGCCGCAAACAAAAACCAACAAGGGAAAAAATAAAATGGCCCAACATGATGATGACAACCGTTCACAGCAGCTAAACCCTGAGCATGACGCTTATTGGCAAAGCCGAGGTGAAGATGAGCGCCCTGAAGACTGGGAAGAGCGCTTAGACGATTAATTGCAAAAGCTAAGGCCGTCTAATTTTGAAGTTAGATGGCCGAATTCTCGCGTTCTGAATAGTACTTAAAGTAAGCAGGGTATTGCCCAATAATCTCATTGAAAATAGGAATAAGTTTTTCGCTTTCAGTTTGTTCAAAACATACTTGTATTTTTGTGTCTATCCCTCGACTAATCCTGAAGTACACAAGTAATGCTGAAGAATCTAAATCACATAATTTCTCGCAAATTGCACTTACAAACCTTTCTAACTTTAGAAAAGAAGGTAAGTTCTTCCCGTTGCGCCAATCTTTTAGTTGTTTGTATTGTCTATCTTTCAGGGGCTCGTAACTTTCAGGGGCATTTAATTGAGAGTTTTCAATAGGTATATAGCTTGCCAGCTGCCTCCAGCTAATTGGTTTAATTGTAACCGTAACAGCAACCACACCTAGGCATGTTTTTGCAGATGGCCTAATTTATCACCACGTTTCAACTAACGAGGTGATTTATGAG
>NZ_LKDX01000059.1:0-23468 GCF_001401795.1 Pseudoalteromonas sp. P1-26
TAGAACCTAGAACCTAGAACCTAGAACCTAGAACCTAGAACCTAGAACCTAGAACCTAGAACCTAGAACCTAGAACCTAGAACCTAGAAGTATTCATTAACTATTTTGCAAAAACCTGTCACAAGTGAGCGTTTACTAAACACTCAGTCTTGCGAACCTTGTAATGCCATGCTTTAATTAGGCAGCGTAAAAATAAACAGTTGTGGTTTTATTTTAACTGGACGTTTTAAGAATAATTATTTGGGAAATAACAATGGCGCTTAGCTGTAAAACAATTGTAACGTCATTTGCGTTACTAGCAATGACTGGCTGTACAATCATCCCCGGTAGCCATTTTGAAGGAATCGAATCGGGCGAACAAATAGATAATCTTGAGAAGGAGCTCGATAAAGTTAATATCCAAATCATCGACTCTTCTCTAATTAACCAACAAAAGCAAAGTAAAGCGAAACCAGCATTACCATCAAGCCTTGATGGCATCGACACCTCTGATTACCAGTACAAATTAGGTGTTGGCGATGTAATCACGATCGGCGTATGGGATCATCCTGAATTAACAATTCCTGCTGCAGTACAACGTACTGCTGAGTTCGACGGCTTCCGTGTACAAGCCGACGGCACCATTACCTTTGCCTACGCTCCAGATATTCAAGCTGCTGGTAAAACAGTACAGCAAGTTCATAAAGAGCTTGTTAAGCGCTTAAGCCGCGTAATCGAAGACCCTCAAGTAGATATTAAAATTGTTGGCTTTAGAAGCCAAAAAGCCTATGTAACAGGTGAGGTTAACAACCCAGGGGTACTCCCTGTAACCGAAGTGCCGCTTACACTAATTGATGCACTTAACCAAGCCGGCGGTTTAACAGATGCCGCTGATTGGCGCACAGTTACATTTACCCGTGGCGACAAAACCGAAGTGATTCAGCTTGATGACTTTTATGCCCATGGCGATATCTCGCAAAACCGTTTATTAAAACATGGCGATATTGTGCATGTTAACCGCAACGACATGCAAAAAGTGTTTGTATTAGGCGATGTAAAACGCGCTGGTACAGTGGGTGTTAATCGTTATGGTTTAAATTTAGCGCAAGCTTTAAGTGATGCAGGTGGTTTAAACGAAAATACGGCAGATGCAAATGGCGTATTTGTATTACGTAAACGCAACTTAGAAACCGACGGCATTATTGCTGATGTTTACCAACTACATGCTAAAAATGTTGCGGCATTGGTGCTTGCTGAGCAGTTTGAATTACAGCCGCACGATATTGTGTATGTAACTTCAGCACCGCTAGCGCGTTGGAACCGTGTAATCAGCTTATTACTACCATCGGTCAGTTCAGTTAATGCAATTGATGATGTTACAGGGTCAAACTAGGGGTTAAGTTGTATGTTTGATTCTGTATTGGTTGTGTGTGCTGGCAATATTTGCCGTAGCCCAACCGCTGAATATGTATTAAAAAGTAAACTTCAAGGTAAAAATGTTAGCGTGTCTTCAGCGGGCTTAACGGCCCTTGAAGGCAAGCACGCAGATGCGCAAGCACAGCAAATTGCAACGCAACATGGTATTGATATGAGCGAGCATCAGGGCAGGCAAATAACCTCAGCCCTTGTTGCACAGCATAGCGTTATTTTAGTGATGGAGCAGCGTCATATAAACGACTTGTGCTCTCGCTACCCGCAAGCGCGTGGTAAAACATTTTTGCTAGGTAAATGGGTTGGCGATAAAGAAATACCTGACCCATACCGTCAAAGCCAAGAGGCTTTTGAGCACGTTTACGCATTAATCGATAGCGCTTGTAGCGCTTGGCAAAAGTATTTATAAGGAAAGGGTAGTAGATGAATGCTCAGCCCACTGCATTAGCAGCAAATAAAAATCAAAATAGAAGTCAAGAATCGCAATCGCAAGAAATAGACTTACTCGCATTACTAGGCGCATTACTCGACCGTAAATGGTTTATCGTTATAGTAACCGCTGTATTTGCCATTATTGGCGTAGCCGTTGCGGTATTAAGTACGCCGATTTATAAAGCAACTGCATTAGTTCAAGTTGAAGAAAGCAGCCCGTCGGTACCTGGTCTTGATGATATGGCAGGTATGTTTGAAAGCAGCAGCGAAGCCGTAACCGAAATCGAGTTGTTAAAGTCGCGCTCGGTGATTGGCGAAGCAGTCGATACCTTAAAGCTAAATATTATTGCTGAGCCTAAATTATTCCCAATTATTGGTGGTAAAGTTTACCGCAGCTTTGTTGCTGAATCCGAAGGCGACATTGCTGAACCTTTTTTAGGTCTGAGTAGCTACGCCTGGGGTGGCGAGACAATTAATGTATTTAGGTTTAATGTACCTAAAGCGTTTGAAGGCGAAGCGTTTGAATTAGTAATTGGTGAAAATAAAAGCTATGAGCTTTTTAACCCTGAAGGTGACTCTGTTTTAAAAGGCGTTGTAGGTAAAGAGCAAGCAGCAGGTTACTACGAGTTAACAATTCGTGATTTAAATGCACGCCCGGGTACTGAGTTTACTCTTGTTAAAAATAACCGCTATAGAACTATTATTGAGTTACAAGAAGAGATAGGTGCGAGTGAAAAAGGCAAAGACTCAGGCATTATAGCGATGGGTTTTGAGCATAAAGATGCAGTACACGCAGCAAAGGTGCTCGATAAAGTAGCAGATATCTATGTACGCCGTAATGTAGAGCGTAATAGTGCAGAAGCTAAAAAGTCATTAGACTTTTTAGAAGTACAATTACCAGAAGTTAAAAGGCAGCTTGAACAGTCTGAGCAACGTTTTAACGACTACCAAAAGCAACGTAACTCGGTAAACATTAGCCTTGAAACACAAGGCGTGCTTGAGCAAATTGTAGAGCTAGAAACAACTTTACAAGAGCTTGAACTTAAACGCTTAGAGTTAAGCCGTAAGTTTAAGCGTGAGCACCCTGCATACCAAGGCGTTTTAAAGCAAATTGAATCTGTAAAATCAGAAAAAGACGAACTCACATCTAAAGTGGGTAACCTACCAGAAACACAGCAAGAGCTATTACGCTTAACCCGCGATGTAGAAGTAGGCAACGAAATTTATATGCTTTTACTAAGTAAAACACAAGAGCTTGATATTGTACGTGCCGGTACTGTAGGTAATGTTCGCGTGGTAGATGCTGCAGCGGTAGACACAACAGAGCCTGTTAAGCCTAAAAAAGCCCTTGTCGCTGTTGTTGCAACC
This sequence comes from Pseudoalteromonas sp. P1-26, assembly GCF_001401795.1. NCBI lineage: Bacteria > Pseudomonadati > Pseudomonadota > Gammaproteobacteria > Alteromonadales > Pseudoalteromonadaceae > Pseudoalteromonas > Pseudoalteromonas sp. P1-26. The sequence goes on from NZ_LKDX01000059.1 coordinate 3,211, forward strand.
TTATTAGGTGGTTTTTTGGCTGTAGCAATTGTGCTAATTCAAAAAGCAATGCACCGTGGCGTTGAAGACCCAACCGAGATAGAGAGCATAGGCTTACCTGTTTATGCATCGGTACCTTATTCAGATTTCCAAGATAAGCTCACAGGCTTTAACCGTGCACGTAAGGTAAAAGATAAGCCTAAGTCGATACTAGCGGTAGATAACCCAGCTGATTTATCGATTGAAGCACTACGTAGCCTGCGCACTAGCTTACACTTTGCAATGATGGAGGCTAAAAACAATATTATTGCAATATCAGGCCCAAGCCCAGGTGTGGGTAAATCGTTTATCTCGGTAAACTTGGCAACAGTTCTGGCACAAAGCGGTAAAAAAGTACTAATTATCGATGCCGATATGCGTAAAGGTTACTTACAAACTCAGTTCGGTATGAAGTGGGACGATGGTTTAAGCGATTTATTATCGGGCCGTTTAAATCTTGAGCAAGTGACTAAAAAGTCACAAGTTGAAGGGCTAGATGTAATCACCCGTGGTCAAATACCACCAAACCCATCTGAACTATTAATGCATAGTAACTTTAGCAAAATGGTTGAAGAGGTAAGTGGCAAGTACGATATTGTTATTGTTGATACGCCTCCTATTTTAGCGGTGACCGACCCTGCAATTGTAAGTGCCCATGCCGGCAGTACATTATTAGTTACACGCTTTGGCCAAAACCATTTACGTGAAATTGAACTTACTCGTAACCGCTTTGAGCAAAACGGCATAGACGTAAAAGGTGTTGTATTTAATGGTGTAGTACGTAAAGCAAGCAATGCATACGGTTACTACGGTTACTACAACTACGAATATAAATCTGATAAGTAATTAAATACGTTCTAGGTTCTACTTGACTTAATTGTCACCACGAAAAGCGTGTTGCAGAACCTAGAACCTAGAACCTAGAACCTAGAACCTAGAACCTAGAACCTAGAACCTAGAACCTAGAACCTAGAACCTAGAACCTAGTGTTAAATAAAAAATTTTAAATAATCTCGGTGATCGAAGTTAACTTCTGAAATCAAAGCACCGATATCCGAAAACAGACATCTGATATCTAAAACTGATATCTGAAACCTGATATCTAACCTCTGATATCTAACCTCTGATATCTTTCACTTGATATCTCCCGTCTAACCTCTGATATCTAAGTTCTGACTTCTTTTTAGCTTCTTTCCTTCGAAACCTAGCATACTTTCATGGAGTAAAAATGGAAATCTCCCAAGCCCGCATGACTCACCTAAAGCAACTAGAAGCTGAATCTATTCACATTATTCGTGAAGTTGCTGCCGAATTTGATAACCCAGTAATGCTTTACTCTGTCGGTAAAGACTCTGCAGTAATGCTGCATTTAACAATGAAAGCGTTTTACCCTGCTAAACCACCGTTCCCTTTAATGCATGTTGATACAACATGGAAATTTAAAGAAATGATCGAGTTTCGCGACAAAATGGCTGAAAAGCTAGGTTTTGATTTATTGGTACATATTAACCAAGAAGGTGTAGATGCAGGCGTTGGCCCATTTACCCATGGTAGTGCAAAGCATACCGACATAATGAAAACTCAGGGCTTAAAACAAGCACTAGACAAATACCAGTTTGATGCGGCATTTGGTGGTGCACGCCGCGACGAAGAAAAATCACGTGCGAAAGAGCGTGTTTATTCATTCCGCGATAAAAACCACCGTTGGGACCCTAAAAACCAGCGCCCAGAGTTATGGAATACCTTTAACGGTAAGGTAAACAAAGGCGAAAGTATTCGTGTATTCCCTCTAAGTAACTGGACTGAGCTTGATATTTGGCAATACATCTACCTAGAAAACATCGACATTGTACCACTTTACCTAGCAGCAGAGCGCCCGGTAGTTGAACGTGACGGTACATTAATTATGGTTGATGACGAACGTATGCCACTTGAAGAAGGCGAAGTACCAATGAATAAAATGGTACGCTTTAGAACCCTTGGCTGTTACCCACTAACTGGTGCGGTTGAATCTAACGCAACAACGCTACCAGAAATCATTCAAGAAATGTTACTTACAAAAACATCAGAGCGCCAAGGCCGTGTAATCGACCACGATTCATCTGGCTCTATGGAGAAAAAGAAAATGGAAGGCTATTTCTAAGCGAAAGCGACTGAAATCTGACTTCTGATAACTAACAACTTCCATTTTCAAAGGATTTATAATGACTGAACAAATTACCCCAAACCTTCTTGAAACAGATATCGAAGGTTACTTAAAACAACACGAAAACAAAGATCTGCTGCGCTTTTTAACTTGTGGTAATGTTGATGACGGTAAATCAACATTAATCGGCCGTTTATTACATGACTCAAAATTAATTTTTGAAGATCATATGGCGGCTATTAAAAGCGATTCAAAAAAATTCAATACCACAGACGAAGAGTTCGATTTAGCATTACTGGTAGATGGCCTACAATCAGAACGTGAGCAAGGTATAACTATTGACGTAGCTTACCGTTATTTTGCAACTGAAAAGCGTAAGTTTATTATTGCTGACTGCCCAGGGCACGAGCAATACACACGTAATATGGCAACCGGTGCATCTAACTGTGACCTAGCCATTGTAATGATTGATGCCCGTAAAGGTGTACAAACACAAACTAAACGCCACAGCTATATTGCATCACTGCTTGGCCTTAAGCACGTAATTGTAGCCATTAATAAAATGGACTTAGTTGATTATAGTCAAGACGTTTACCGCCAGATTAAAGCTGATTACAAAGCCTTTGCAGAGCAATTAGATATTCCTGATGTACGCTTTGTGCCAATCTCGGCACTTAAAGGCGATAACGTTGTAGATAAAGGCGAAAATCTAGACTGGTACCCAGGTGCAACATTAATGCAGTTGCTTGATACAGTAACCATTAGTGATGATAAAAACCTAGATACCTTCCGCTTACCTGTACAGTATGTTAATCGCCCTAATTTAGATTTCCGTGGTTTTTGTGGCACCATTGCCAGCGGCATTATTAATGTTGGCGACCAAATTACAGCATTCCCATCGGGTAAAACATCATCAGTAGAGCGTATTGTTACTGCCGATGGCGACTTACCAACGGCTTTTGCGGGCCAAGCAATTACACTTACTTTAAAAGACGAAATTGATATTTCGCGCGGTGATGTCATTGTTAAATCAAGTACAGACCAAAAACAACTACCAACAACTAGCTCAAACTTTGCTGCAACAATAGTGTGGATGGCCGACGCTGCTATGCAGCCAGGTAAAGAGTACGAGCTAAAAATTGGTACTAAAAATACCTTTGGTAAAATCAGTAATATTAACCACCGTATTGATGTAAATACCCTAGAGCAAATTGATGCCAGCGAATTACAATTAAATGAGATTGCTAATTGTACCATCGAAACATCTGCCCCAGTGGTGATTGACCAATACAAACAAGTGGTAGGTACTGGATCATTCATCATTATTGACCGTTTAACCAATGTAACAGTTGGCGCGGGTATGATCTCAAATACTGAGGCAGAATCTTGGACCACAAACCTTGAAACTCCTGTTTACACGGAAGCTGAAAAAGCTTTGAATAAATATATAAGTGAGCACTACCCTGAATGGGGATGTAAGGTTATTTAAAATGGAATTACCTAACTGCATAATAATAGGTGCTCAAAAAGCAGGAACAACGGCTCTTTTTAACTATTTAGTACAACATTCAAAAGTTTCGGGCTCTTCACCTAAGGAGTTGCATTTTTTTGATGATGAGAATAACTATAATAAAGGCTTAAAATGGTATAGTGAAAAGTTTTCTGTGGAAAATGCAGATATTAAAATTGAGGCTACGCCATTTTACCTAAATCACCCTAAATGTGCAGAGCGAATTCATGATGCTCTTGGGCGTATTAAGTTACTTGTTGTACTTAGAGATCCAGTAGAAAGAGCATACTCTCACTACTTACATGAGCTAAAATTTGGTTGGGAAACTAAGTCATTTTCTTTAGCCTTAGATCATGAAAGAGTTGCATGTAATAATATATTAAATTTTCAGCACTACTCATACAAGGAGAGAGGCCTTTATAGTAAGTATCTAAAAGTTTATTACAACACCTTTGGGAATAGTAACGTACATTGTATTGACTTTGAGAAACTTAAGCATGACCCTCAATCTGTTTTAAATGGAGTTTGTGACTTTCTTGGTATTAATAGAGAAACCTTCACTTTAAAACAGAGCAGTAGTGAAATGAACAAAGCAATGTATCCAAAGAGCTCAGTTTTAGGTCACCTCTGTAAATTTTTTGACCGTGCACTTGGACACCCAAATATATTTTCTAGACAAATATATAAGCTAAACCTAACCAATATAAAGAAGTCAAAATTTGATATGGGTGATAGTGAGAAGTTAAACTTAATAAACTATTTTGAAAGTGATTATAGAGAATTAAAGAAAATTACAGGTATGGATTTTTCATGGGGAAAAAGGTATGAATGATCCTATTTTTATTATTGGTTGTGATAGGTCTGGTACTACTTTTTTGGGGGATATCTTGGGGGGGGCGAAGGCTGCATTTACAACCCCTGAAAGCCACTTTTTTCATGACTTATTCAGATTACACCAGTTGGATAGGCTTCATAACTTTCCTTCTTTTGATGCATTTTTAAATACTAATGGAAGACTAGCGACTTGGGATCTTAATAAAGAAGATTTGATTGAAGGCTATAAATCTACATACCAAACGAATAGAGATTTAAAAGAGTTTATCTTATGTATATTATCATTATATATTAAGAAGCATAATATTCAGGGGGAACTAAATGAACTTACTTGGATAGATCATACTCCTGATAATTTATTTATGTCTCACTATTGGAAATTGATTTTTCCTGATTGTAAATTTGTGCATATAGTTAGGGACGGAAGGGCTGTTTTAACTTCGTTGTCTCAACTCCCTTGGGGGCCTAGCACCCCACACTTTTGTTCAGTTTTTTGGAGTCAAAAAGTACTTCAAGGAATATATTTAGAAAAGCTTTATCGCTCATCGACAGTTACTGTTAGATATGAAGATATACTATTAAATCAAAGTGATGAAATAAGCTCTTTATGCGTTAAGGTTGGGCTGAATTATACGAGTGATATGCTACTTGGAGGCAGTCTAAAACTACCTTCATTTACTAAAAGTCAACACGCTTATGTTGGTAAGGGGATAACTCTTACTTCATTAAATAAGTGGAAAGACAAATTAAATAAAAAACAAATAAATGAATTTGAAAACTCATCTTTTGCCAGAGAGTGTTTAGAATACTTTAACTATGAGCTAATTACTGAAACTAAAACTCTTCGTGTGGTTGACTTAGTTCCGTCAATGTTAATTGAGCTTGTTGGATATGTAAAAAGCAGGTTGTATTTTAGAAAGTTAAATAGGAGCAATAATGAATAAAGTTGCTTTGATACTTTGTACATTAGGAAGGACTGAAGAGGTAATAGCTGCTTTAGATTCAATAAACACAAATATAGAAAATGACTTACTTTGTGACTTGATTATAGTCGATCAAAATAAAGATGATATTTTAAAAAATAAAGTTTTAGCGCTAAAGTTTTACGAGAATATAAATATTCTGTATTGCAAAGTTGATTTTTGTGGGTTATCTAGGGCAAGAAATTATGGAATGAAGATGCTACCCCTTAGACTTTCGGAATATGATATAGTCTCTTTTCCAGATGATGATTGTGTTTATTCAAAGCTTTTATTAAGAGGAGTTGCTGATTTTTTTAACTCTAATAAAAATATTGATTTTGTTAGTACGCAAACAAAAGACTTTATCACTGGGGATTCACTAATTCCTGTGTACGAAAATTACCATCAAATAATTAAAAATAATATTCGTGGCTGTTCTTTTACTTTCTTTTTTAGAGGACGGTGCTTTGAAAATGGTGTTAATTTTGATGAGGTTCTAGGTGTCGGTAGCGGTACACGCTATGGTTCTGCAGAAGAGGAGGATTTAATATTAAAACTGTTAGATTTAAACCTTTTTGGTCTTTCCATCCCTAAAATTTTTGTATACCACCCTGCTAAAGAAAGCAAATTGACTATAGATACTTTAAGAAGAAATTATAGCTATTCAGGTGGTAAGGTATATTGCTTGTTTAAAAATAAACAACTATTCACAAAGAAGGAATTTGTTTTACAACTTTTAAAACCTGCAGTTAAACCTTTTTATTCAATACTTTCACCTAGTAAGGCACTGATATCAATGGTTTATGCTATTGGTTTTTATATTTCGCTATTTAGCTTGGCTATTTACAATGAAAAATAAAAGCTTACTTTTTATATTTATTAGTTTTGTTTTTATATTAAATGACTGGACAAAGGAACTAATCCCTTTTGCAGGGATTTACTTGGATATATTTAGGTTGTTTTTTGTACCTCTATTGCTGTTGTCTTTGTGTTTCTCATTATTTAACAAGCCTGCTTTTAATACTCTGTCTTTAAAGGTTTTAGTTGCGTTTAGTTTGCTATCAATTTTCTATTTTGCATCTGCTATGTTAAGTAAAGATATTGCTTACTCTATCAAAAGATGGGCCTATTTTACATCAAATATTTGTGTGGTTATAATTTGTTATATTATATATTCCGCTTACTATAGACATAAAGTTAATATAGCTTCCGAGTCGTTTAATTTTTCGCTTAAATTATTGCTTTTAATTTCATTTCTTGTTGCTCTTACCCAGGTTATCTTTCCTGAACTTGCTTATCGTCCTGAAGTAAGGACCCTCTTGAGCTTATCATTTCAAAGAGTTAACTCATTCTTTTGGGACCCAAATTTCTATTCTTGCTTTTTAGCAACATCTATTGCGTATATTTTAGTTTATGAAAAAGGAACGAGGCAGCGTATACCTTATTCAACCTATTTCATAACCGCTTTAGCTTTTTTGTTTATGTTCTTAACAGGTTCTAGAGGCGGAATTTTGGCCTTTGTTATAGCAAACTCATTTATCTTACTCCTAAATTATTACAAAGGTAATTTTGGTAAGTTTTTTATATTCTCTTATGTATTATTACTACCAGCCTTCATTATATTGTTTAGTTATTTTGACTTCGCAACTAATATCGATCTGATAGCCCAAAAAGATGATGAGTCTTTGAGTGCTCTATCTAGGCTACTGACTTGGTTTTCTGGGATTAATTTATGGCTTGATTCGCCATTTTTTGGAATTGGGCCAGGTAATTATGTTACTTATGATAAAGGTGCAATATTGTATGGGTATGTTGATAGTTGGAGGGCTAATCAAATAGACTCTCTTGCTGCTCACTCTAATTTGATAGAGATTTTAGTGGAGTCTGGTATTTTTTGTTTACTTTTGTATGTGTATATATTTTATAAACTTATTTCCCATTACAATAGTTCTAATATTACCGTCTATGCTTGCGTAACTGCGTTGACTGTTTTTTATACGTGTACTTTGTTTTTAAGTTATTTCACCCCTTGGCTATTTATGATTGTTGCTCTTTTACTTTATGCCAATACGTACGGGAAGGAATGTAAATGAAAAAAATAGCATTTTTAGGTAGAAGAAGTTTGTTAAGTGATCCTGGTGGAGATACTGTACAGCTAAAAAAAACCAAGAGATATTTAGAATTAAATCACAATTTAGAAATTGATATTTTTACAGATTTTCATGAATTAAAAAATAAGTCAGAACAGTATGATGCATTACATATATTTGGGATGGTAGATGTCGCTGAGTATATTGATGTTCTAAAATATGGGTTTAGTAAAATATACTTATCATCAATTTATGTTGATTACTTTCCATTCGCAAAATCAAATTATAATTTTTTTATAAAGCTAATTTTAAACTTTTTAGGTCGAGATGGGTTTGAATATATAAAAAATATTATGAAGTTTGTGCTTGGGAAAAAAAAGGTATCTAAACAATATATTTTTCGTGGTCATAAAGGAAGTATTAAAAAGCTATTAGGCTCTGTTGACTTGATTTTACCTAATTCAAATTCTGAAGCATCTAGGATATTTGTTGATTATAAAGTGAAGAACAAGTTTTATGTTGTCCCTAATGGAATTGACATTAAAATTGAAAAAAATAGTTCAAAAAATATCTTAACTGAAGATGAAATTATCAAATTTAAAGATTGTATACTGTGCGTTGGGCGTATAGAGGCTAGAAAAGGTCAGTTAGATCTAATTAATGCTGTACATGGTGAACCATATAAAACTTTTATTATAGGCAAAGGAGCTGTAAACCAGCCTAAGTATTTCAACTCTTGCGTCCAATCTGCTGATTCTAACGTCGAGTTTATCGATTTTATGCCTCAAGAAAAGTTATTTGAAATATTTAAACTTGCTAAAGTACATGTACTCCCATCATGGTTTGAAACAACAGGATTAGTTTCTTTAGAAGCTATGTATTTTGGATGTAATATAGTCGTCACAAAAGCTGGTGATACACTTGACTACTTTGACGGTAAAGCTTTTTTTTGCGAGCCGGGTTGCTCAGAATCGATCAATAAGTCTATAAAGTCCGCAATGAATGCTAACAAAGAATCTCAATCGACCTTCATCTCTGAAAACTTCACATGGTCCTTAGCTGCATCAAAGACTTATGATGCATATCTTAATTCTAGGTTTATTTAAAAATGTTTGAAAGAAAATTAGTAGTGCTGGGAATTAGAGGCGTTCCAGCTGGGCATGGTGGATTTGAAACTTTTGCAGAATATTTATGCCCATTTTTAATCGCTAGAGGTTGGCAAGTAACAGTTTACTGTCAAGAAGATGGCGAAGGTGAAATGTATGAAAGCGAATGGCAAGGCGTTAAGCGTATTCATATACCAGTTAAAAATGAAGGCCCACTAGGGACTATTATTTTTGACTTAAAATCGGTATGGCATGCGCGTAAAAATAAGGGCTTGCACTTAACACTTGGCTACAATACAGCGTGTTTTAATATTATTCAGCGCCTATATGGTATTACCAATGTTATAAATATGGACGGCATCGAGTGGAAACGCCAAAAATGGGGCAAAATCGCAAAAACGTGGTTTTGGTTAAACGAGCGTTTTGGTTGCTGGTTTGGTAATCACTTAGTGGCAGATCACCCTCGAATAGAAGATCATTTAGCAACACGTGTATCGCGCGATAAAATCACTATGATCCCATACGGCGGCCCTGATGTAAGTGAAGCTAACGAAGCTGTGTTAGCTGATTACGGGTTAGTAAAAAATGAGTATGCGATTATTATTGCACGCCCAGAACCCGAAAACTCGATTTTAGAGGTCGTCGAAGCATTTTCGGCCAAGCCACGTAGCCATAAATTAGTGGTGTTAGGTAAGTTTTTAGATTCAAACCCATATCATCAAAAAGTTCTAGCAGCTGCAAGTAATGATGTAATTTTTCCTGGCGCTATTTACGAGGCCGAAAAAGTTGCAGCACTACGTTTTTATGCACGTTTTTATGTGCATGGTCACCAAGTAGGTGGCACTAACCCATCACTGGTTGAAGGCTTAGCAGCGGGTTGCGCCGTTATTGCTCACGACAACCACTTTAACCGTTGGGTTGCTGGTGACGGCGCTTTTTATTTTAAAGACAAAGCCCATTTGGCTAGTTTTTTTGAGCAACAATACTTAGATGATGCGTTCGTAACAGAAAAAAGTAACGCTGCCAAACAGCAATTTTTAAACAGCTTTCAGTGGGAAAATATATTAACCCAATACGAAACGCTTTTAAGTAAATATTTAAAATAATGGATTTCAGTAGATGAATATTTTAGTAACAGGTGGTGCAGGCTTTATTGGTAGCGCTGTGGTAAGGCACATTCTTGAAAATACAAATAATACAGTTATTAATGTAGATGCACTTACTTATGCCGGCAATTTAGAGTCAATTCCGCCTGAATTGCAATCTGAGCGCTATATTTTTCAGCAAGTTGATATTTGTGACTACCAAGCGCTTAAACAAGTGTTCGACCAATATAAGCCTGATTTAGTAATGCATTTAGCAGCCGAAAGCCATGTTGATCGCTCTATCGAAGGACCAGGTGCTTTCATTAACACCAATGTAATTGGTACATTTAATATGTTGGAATGTGCAAGGCACCATTGGCAAAATTTAACTGCTGATACGCAAGCTAAGTTTAAGTTTCATCATATTTCAACAGACGAAGTATATGGTGACCTTGAAGGTACCGATGACCTATTTACCGAGCAAACACCTTATGCGCCTAGCAGCCCTTACTCGGCGAGTAAAGCTGGATCTGACCATTTAGTGAGAGCGTGGGGTAGAACCTATGGTTTACCTGTTGTGGTAACTAATTGTTCAAATAATTATGGGCCTTACCACTTCCCTGAAAAACTTATTCCGCATGTTATTTTAAATGCATTACATGGCAAGGCTTTGCCTGTTTACGGTGATGGTAAACAAATTCGTGATTGGTTATTTGTTGAAGACCACGCGCGCGCTCTTTACAAGGTAGTAACCGAAGGCAAAGTAGGCGAAACATACAATATTGGTGGCCATAACGAAAAACAAAATATTGAAGTTGTTCACACTATTTGCGAATTACTTGAAGAACTTGTACCTAATAAACCTGAAGGTATCACTAATTATAAAAGCCTTATTACCTTTGTAAAAGACCGTCCAGGCCACGATGTACGATATGCAATTGATGCTACCAAAATGCAACAAGAGCTAAACTGGGTACCTGAAGAAACTTTTGAAACAGGTATGCGTAAAACTGTTGAGTGGTACCTAGCTAATACGAACTGGTGGCAGCGTGTATTAAATGGCGACTACAAACTTGACCGCATTGGCGAAAATACAAAATAAAGGAAGAATAAAATGAAAAAATATAAAGGAATAATTTTAGCCGGTGGTTCTGGTACCCGTTTGCACCCAATCACTCAAGGTGTGTCAAAACAGCTTTTACCTATTTACGATAAGCCAATGATTTTTTACCCGCTTTCGGTATTAATGCTGGCGGGTATTCAAGATGTGCTAATTATCTCTACCCCTGAAGATATGCCTGCATTTGAACGTTTATTAGCTGACGGTAGCCAGTTTGGTATTAACATTAGTTATGCCGTACAGCCAAGCCCTGATGGTTTAGCACAAGCCTTTACTATTGGTGCTGATTTTATTGGCGACGACAATGTTTGCCTAGTTTTAGGCGATAATATATTTTACGGGCAAAGCTTTGGTTCGCAACTAGCGTCAGCTGTATCTCGTGACAGCGGCGCTACTGTATTTGGCTACCATGTAACAGATCCTGAACGTTTTGGCGTAGTTGACTTTGATGAAAATGGCATTGCTACCAGCATTGAAGAAAAGCCAGCACAGCCAAAATCAAATTATGCCGTAACAGGTCTTTATTTTTACGATAACGATGTAGTAGAAATTGCTCGTAATATTAAACCATCGCCTCGTGGTGAACTTGAAATTACAGATGTAAATAACGTTTACCTTAATCGCGGAGACTTAAACGTAAATGTTTTAGGGCGCGGTTTTGCTTGGTTAGATACAGGAACTCATGACTCTTTAATTGAGGCTGGTCATTTTGTACAAACAATAGAACACCGCCAAGGTTTAAAGGTTGCTTGCCTTGAAGAAATTGCTTTACAAAAAGGCTGGTTAAGTAAAGAGCAAGTTTTAAATGCAGGCAATAACCTTAAAAAGACCGGTTATGGTCAGTATTTATTAAATTTAGTAAAAGATAAATAAAATGAATGTTGTAGATACAAAAATACCTGAAGTTAAAATTATTGAGCCAAAGGTGTTTGGTGACGATAGAGGCTTTTTTTTAGAAACCTTTCAAGCTGAGCGTTATGCAAGTGTTATTGGTGATGGCCTAGCGTTTGTGCAAGACAACCATAGCCGTTCTTGCAAAGGGGTTTTAAGAGGGTTGCATTTTCAAAAAACTAAGCCTCAAGGTAAGTTAGTACGCGTTGTTACTGGCGAAGTGTTTGATGTAGCGGTCGATATTCGTAAAGACTCGCCAACCTTCGGTCAGTGGGAAGGGGTACTTTTAACAGGCGATAATAAAAAGCAATTTTGGGTACCACCGGGCTTTGCTCATGGCTTTGTAGTGCTTAGCGAAACTGCTGATTTTGAATATAAATGCACAGACTATTACGACCCAAGCGATGAAGGTGCTATTTGCTGGAATGACCCAGACTTAGCCATAGATTGGCCAATTGATTTTGAGCCATCTTTATCAGCTAAAGATTTAGAAGCCGGATTATTAAAGGACTTATAAATGAAGGTACTTCTTACCGGAGCAAATGGCCAGTTAGGCCTTTGCTTTCAAGATTGCATAAGTGATTTTATAGAGCTGACTGCTTTATCGAGTAAAGAACTAGATATTACCTGTAAAGCTGCAGTGCAAAAAGTGGTTAATACATTTAAACCTGATGTAATTGTTAATTGCGCTGCCTATACGGCGGTTGATAAAGCCGAAAGTGAGCCTGAACTGGCACATGCTGTAAACTGCAAAGGCCCAGAAAACTTAGCATATGCCGCTGCTATACTTGATATACCGTTAATTCATGTATCTACCGATTATGTTTTTGATGGAAATGCGACTGAGCCTTATATACCAACTGACGCTACATCGCCGCAAGGGGTATATGGGCAAACAAAACTAGCTGGTGAGCAGGCTATTAAGGCGATTACCTCAAAGCATATTGTTATTCGTACTGCATGGGTATTTAGTGAATACGGCAATAACTTTGTGAAAACTATGCTGCGCTTAGCTAGCGAGCGTGATGAGTTAGGTATAGTCGCTGATCAACATGGCTGCCCGACTTACGCTGGTGATTTAGCTACTTTGATTGTTGCTCTAGTGACGCGTATCGAAAGTGGTGATTTTAACGATTATGGGCTTTACCATTTTTGTGGCGATAAAGCTGTTTCTTGGTATGAATTTGCAGAATCAATTTTTGCAGTTAAAGCTAAATTAAATGCCGACTTTTCAATACCTAAATTGAATAAATTAACGACCGAGCAGTTTCCTACACCAGCAAAGCGACCTAAATATTCCGTTATGCAGGATAATAGGCTATCTTTATTAAACTTGCCTAATGCTAGTCACTGGCAAGACTCACTAAAAACTGTAATAAAAAAGCTTAACAAGTAGAAGAACAAAATGCCGCATAAGAACTCAGGGATTTTACAAAGTAACGCAACAATTGTTGCATTTATTCAAAGAATTTTGGATATTAGTATTATTGTCGGTTGCTTGTGGGGCACCGTTGCATTGCAAGGGCTGCCTTGGCTGCTGCAGCACACAACCGCGGCACTACTGTCTGTGTTTTTATTTCACTTTACGAGTGAGCTCGACAAGCTTTATATATCTTGGCGTGGGCTCTCTATTTACAAAGAACTTAAAAAGACTATTTCGCACTGGTTTGTTAGTGCGGCGATTTTATTTTTAAGTGTCAACTTTTTAGCACCGCAATATCTAAACCCCGAAGGCCTTCAGTTTTACTGGTTTGTATCTGTATTAGTTTCGTTGTGTGTATATCGCGTTGTACTGCGTTTAATTCTTAGAGGTCTTCGCTCACAGGGGATTAATACCCGTTCGGTTGTTATTGCAGGGGCGGGGACGTTAGGTCAACAACTAGCAAATAATATTATCGCTAATTCAAGTTTTGGTTTAGTTTTTGGTGGGTATTACGATGACGCAGCACCAAAGCAAAAATTAGTTGCGGCGCAAACAATTGGTAATTTAGAGCAGCTAGTAGCTGATTGTAAAGAGGGTGGTATAGATCGTGTTTATATTGTACTACCACCGCAAGCTTATGAGCGCCGTAAGTGGCTAGTTAAAGAGTTGGCTGACAGCACTGCAAGTGTTTATATAGTGCCAGATGTATTTACTTATCAGTTATTGCACTCACGTAGCGATACTATTATGGGTATACCTACTATAAGTATTTATGATTCACCGCTAGATGGTAGCAATGCCATTATTAAGCGCATTGAAGATATTATACTCTCTACACTTATTTTAATAATGATATCCCCTGTTTTACTTGGGTTAGCCCTTGCGGTTAAGTTTACTTCTAAAGGGCCTGTGTTCTTTAAACAAAACCGTTATGGTATTGATGGTAAACCGATTAAGGTATGGAAGTTCCGCTCGATGAACGTAATGGAAGATGGCGCTAAAGTAACCCAAGCCACAAAAAATGATTCTCGCTTTACACCAATAGGCCAGTTTATTCGTAAAACGAGCCTAGATGAACTACCGCAGTTTATTAATGTATTGCAAGGGCAAATGTCGATTGTAGGCCCAAGGCCTCATGCTGTAGCTCATAACGAAGAATATCGTAAACTTGTTGATGGCTATATGCTACGCCATAAGGTTAAGCCAGGCATTACTGGTTGGGCACAAATAAACGGTTGGCGCGGCGAAACCGATACATTAGATAAAATGGAAAAACGCATAGAGTTTGACCTAGAGTACATTCGTAACTGGTCATTGTTCTTCGATTTAAAAATAGTGTTTTTAACTATTTTTAAAGGCTTTGTGAATAAAAATGCCTACTAACTTTTAGTAGGTATTCTTCTTTTTTAACTCTTCAAACTTACCGAGAATTTAATGCTTTATAAAATTAAAGCTGTTTTGCGCGACGCTGAGCACCGCCATACCGCAATTAATGCTGCTATAGCACTTACCATTAGAGTTTTAGGTGCCGGTATGGCCTTTTTGTTTAACATTGTTATAGCAAGGCAGCTTGGAGCAGAGCAGGCCGGTTATTTTTTTTTAGGTTTAGCATTAGTTATGCTGTTTTCAAGCGTCGCTAGGCTTGGTTTTGACAATACTGTGTTGCGCTTTACATCAGCGGATGCTGATAATGGCTACACTGTTAAAGCCATATTAAATTTTGCACTTAAATATGTTCTGCCGATTGCATTAATATTTACTGCCACTACTTATGCATTTGCATCTTGGCTCGCTGAAAATGTATTCAAAATGCCTGAGCTAACTGATACGTTACAATTAATTGCCCCAGCAATAGTTGGCTTGAGTATTGTATTTTTAGTAGCAATGAGCTTGCAGGCTCGCCATAAACTTATTGCTAGTATCCCGTGCCAAAACATTGCTCACTTAATGCTGTGTGGCGTAGCAGTAATTATATTTAGTGATAAATCCGCAAGTGCTGTTTCGCTTTATTTTAGTTTATCACTTGGAGTAAGCTCCAGCTTTTTTTATTGGTTAAGTATAAAAAACTTAAATAGTAATGGTGAAAAGCCAGACCCTCAACAGCTTTGGTATAGCGCAAGACCTAACTGGATCATTATGATGATGAACCAATCTGTGCAATGGTGCGCACCTATAATTATTGGCGTATTTTTAGTTGCTCAGCAAGTTGCTTTTTTTAGCGTTGCCCAACGTATTGCTATGTTAACCTCGTTTATTCTAATGGCGGTAAATTTAGTTGTTGCACCAAAATTTTCGGCCTTTCATGCCAAGGGGGATGATGTAGGTATTCGTAAAACTGCGCTATTCTCTGTTCGCCTATTAGTTTTAAGTGCATTACCCATCGTGCTATTTATGCTGATATTTCCTGATTTTTTAATGGGGCTTTTTGGTGAAGAGTTTAGGCAAGGAACGCTAATTTTACAAATTTTAGTTTTAGGTCAAGCAGTTAATGTAGTAACAGGCTCGGTTGGCTTTTTACTCATGATGAGCGGCCATGAGCGTGATATGCGTTTAGTTACTCTCATTAGTGGCTTTGGTGTTTTAATTAGCGTACCCATTTTTACGAAACTGTTCGGTGTTATCGGTGCTGCATCGGCTACAGCGTTTTTTATTAGCCTGCAAAACTTACTGGCAGTGTATTTTGTTAAAAAAAGATTAGGGTTTAACACCTTAAAGTTTTGGCAAAAGATATGATTAGGCGAGCTACGAATAGGGATATTTGAATGATTTTACAGCAATGGTTTATATTGGTTATTTTTATTGCAACCATTGTAGGCTTAATTAAATTTCAAAAATTTCCTGAGCGTGTATTTGCTGCCGCTTGTTTGTTGTGCTTTGCTACAAACTTGGTTTCTACCGAACAATTACTGAATAATGCAGTAAACCCTGGGTTGGTAACACTGCTCTTATTGGTTGTTTGTGCATTTGCCTTTGAGCGCACCAGCTTTTTACGAAAACTGGCCAATGTTTTATTTAATGGCTCTGTGGTTAAGTCTTATATCAGAACCTTATTGGCAACGATTGTAGCTTCTGGCTTTTTAAATAATACCGCGGTGGTTGCTACTTTAATTAGCCCAGTTAAAAATAATAAGCTCATTGCCCCAACCAAACTTTTACTGCCCCTTTCTTATGCCGCTATTTTAGGCGGAACCCTCACGTTAATTGGCACCTCAACTAACTTAATTGTTAACTCTATGCTGATTGAACGCGGTGCCGAGGGCTTTAAATTTTTTGACTTTTTACCTATAGGCTTAGCTGCCGTCGCTGCTTGTGTATTGGTAATGGCACTCACTATAAACCGCTTAAAAGGTAAAGTATGTAAAGATGAGACTACTAGCGATTACTTTGTAGAAGCTAAAGTGAATGCTGGCTCACCGCTGATAGGTAAAACAGTAGAGCAAAATGGCTTACGTAGCTTAGAGTCACTATTTTTAGTTGAAGTGGTTCGCGATAACCGCTTAATTTCGCCCGTAGCGCCAACGCAGATGATCCGTGAAGGCGATAAACTTATTTTTTCGGGCGATGTTACTAAAGTACTGGTGCTGCAGCAATTTGAAGGTTTAAGTTTATTTGCAGAGCAAGATGGTTTACTACGCGATAACTTAACCGAAGTCGTTATTAAACCGGGTGCGGCAGTGGTAGGTAAAACCCTAAAAACTGCGGGCTTTCGCGCAAGGTTCGATGCCGCTGTAGTTGCAGTGCGCCGCGAAGGTGAAAAGCTCTCGGGTAAGCTGGGCGATATTACCATTCAAAGTGGTGACTTTTTGATTCTTGCCGTTGGCCCTGACTTTGCAAAACGTACTAACTTAACTAAAAACTTTTTTATACTTAGCGGTGTTAAAGCCGACAACATGCTTAAAGGCTTTAAAGAGCGCATTGTTACTTGGGGCTTTCTGGCAACCATTGCGGGCTCGTTAATTTTTGATGTTAGTTTATTAAAAAGCTTTATTTTTTACTTAGCTGTGCTGGTGGGTTGCCGTTGTTTATCGCTAAACGAAATTAAGCGACGCTTTCCGTTAGAGCTTTGGCTTATTGTAATGAGTGCTTTAACATTAGCTACAGCGCTTGATAATTCAGGTGTATCTAAACTAATAGCCGAGCAAGTCGAAGGCTTACTTGCCGGGCAAAGTGTTTATATAGCTTTTATTGGTGTATTTTTACTTACTCTGTTATTTACAGAGTTAATAACTAATAACGCAGCAGCAGCGCTTACATTCCCTATTGCATTTACCATTGCTCAAGGCTTAGGCGTAAGTTACATGCCATTTGTACTTGCAGTCGCTTTTGCCGCGAGTGGTAGTTTTATTAGCCCTTACGGCTACCAAACTAACCTAATGGTTTATAACGCCGGCAACTACAAACTAACCGACTTCATAAAATTTGGCCTACCGATCTCAATCACTTACAGCCTGGTGGTACTGACCCTGATACCTGTGTTTTTTCCGTTTTAGGTATAAGACGCTAGGGGTTATGTAATAGGAGCTAGGTGCTAGGCTCTAGGCGCTAGGACGCTAGGCGTTAGGTAGAAATATGTCTTCAGGCTCTAGGCGCTAGGTTTATTTTGCGATAAGGTTTAGTTGTGAATGGATTTCACTTAATGGCGAAGGGACTAATTATGAAATTTGAACAAATGGATGTGTGGAAGAAGTCATCACGATTAGCATGTGAAATATACAAATATAAAGTTCTGCCCATCGTTCCTTATCACATACCTCTCAGTATTCTAAAGTAAATGCACTGTGTTTTACGTTTTAAATCGAACTTTATAGAGGTAAGATATTAGAAGTCAGATATCAGAAGGAGCTGAGCTGCGATGAATTTTGAAAAGTTAGATGTTTGGAAAAGAGCTGTTAAATTAAGTGCAGAAATTTATAAAACCACTTCTCAATTAAATGATTATGCTTTCAGGAGCCAACTTACTCGTTCAGGCCTTTCAGTGCCAAGTAATATTGCAGAGGGAGTCTGTAGAGACAGCTTTAAAGAAAAGAGTCGCTTTATTGATATTGCGAGAGCTTCTTTAGCTGAAGCTAGAACTCAAATTTACATTGGTTCAGAGGTTGGTTATATAGAGCGTGAAGTTGCTTTAAGCTGGATTGCAGAGTCAAAAGAGTTAGCTGCTATGCTGACAAGTTTAAAGAATCGTTTTGACTCTGAAATCTGAAATCTGAAATCTGAAATCTGAAATCTGAAATCTGAAATCTGAAATCTGAAATCTGAAATCTGAAATCTGAACCCAAGAGGTACCATGACCGAGAACATTGTATGGCACGATCAAACTGTTTCGCGTGCTGAAAAAGAACAACATAAGGGGCATAAGCCGGTATTACTTTGGTATACAGGACTAAGTGGCTCTGGTAAGTCGACCATTGCGAATGCGGTTGAGGCTAAGTTATTTGAATTAGGTTGCCATACTTACCTGCTTGATGGTGACAATGTACGCATGGGCTTAAACAAGGGCCTAACTTTTAGCGACGAAGACCGTATTGAAAATATTCGCCGTATTAGCGAAGTAGCTAAGTTGTTTGTTGATGCAGGTTTAATTGTATCAACGGCGTTTATTTCACCATTTAAAGAAGACCGTGCTCGTGCTCGCAGCATTATGAACCAGGGTGAATTTGTAGAAGTATTTATTGATACACCGTTAGAGGTTTGCGAAAGCCGTGACCCTAAAGGTTTATACAAAAAAGCCCGTGCAGGTGAGATCCCTAATTTTACAGGTATCAGCTCTGCGTTTGATGCACCAGAGCAACCAGAGATTCACGTGAAAACAGCTGAGCAAAGCATTGAGCAAAGTGTTGAACAAATTATTGGTTATTTACGCGAAGCAGGGATTATAGAAATCTAGAGCCAGAAACCTGACGTCTAAAATCTGATATCTAATCTCTGACGTCTAACTTCTAACATCTGCAATCTGATTTCTAATCTCTACCTTCTATTATTCTTTGAGATTTTATGAACTACGATATTTTTAATGGTGATGCCGATGGCATCATTGCACTTTTACAGTTACAGCTCGCCAACCCAACAGAGAGCGTTAAAGTAACCGGTGTAAAACGTGATATTCAACTACTAAAAAAAATTACCCCAAAAGCCGGTGATAATATTCGTGTACTCGATATTTCGATGGAAAAAAACATGGCAGAGTTGCACGACGCTCTATGCGTAGGTGCACGTGTTATGTATGTAGACCATCATAAAGCGGGTGATATTCCAAACCACGCTAACCTCTTTGCTCATATCGATTTAGATGCAAACATGTGTACGAGCTTAATAGTGAGTGACCTTATCGATAAGCAATATCACTTATGGGCTATCACAGCTGCTTATGGCGATAATTTATTTGCAAAAGCTGACAGCGAAGCCGATAAACTAGGCTTAACAGACCTCGAAAAGTCACAACTTAAAGCATTTGGCACGTATATTAACTATAACGGCTATGGTAGCGAGGTAGCTGATTTGCACTTCGCGCCAGCAGATTTATTTGACGAGCTACTAAAATATAAGTCACCGCTTGATGCCATTAATGACCAAGAGTCGGTTTATTACGTATTAGAAAAAGCTTACAAAGCTGATATGCAAAAAGCGGCTGACGCTGAGGTTTTACATAATTGCGATACAGCAAAGGTTATTTTACTTGATGACGCCCCATGGGCGCGCCGTGTAAGTGGCGTATTAGGTAACGACCTTGCAAACCAAGCACCTAATAAAGCCCATGCAGTACTTACCTATAATAATAAAGGAAGCTATACCGTAAGTGTAAGAGCGCCACTTAATAATAAACAAGGTGCTGTTGATGTGTGCAGTCAATTTGCCACCGGCGGCGGCCGCGCAGCAGCGGCAGGTATTAATGAACTAGAGCAACAACAAGTTGAACAGTTTATTACTACTCTAGTTAATTTTTATAACTAAACCCTTGCTAGTGGCACCCTAGCCACTAGCATCTTTTAGCTCCTAGCTCCTAGCTCCTAGCTCCTAGCTCCTAGCTCCTAGCTCCTAGCTCCTAGCTCCTAGCTCCTAGCTCCTAGCTCCTAGCT